>JALSTF010000266.1 GCA_026983895.1 Sulfurovum sp. | reverse complement strand
GGCGAACTCACGCTCACCCTGGAGGACATGGATGCTTACCGCCGGCTGGTTGTCTTCTGCGGTTGAGAATACCTGTGATTTCTTCGCAGGGATCGTCGTCCCTTTTTCGATGACCTTTGTGGTCACTCCACCAAGTGTCTCAATACCGAGGCTAAGCGGTGTAACATCAAGAAGAAGGACATCTTTCACGTCACCGGCAAGGACACCACCCTGGATCGCAGCACCGAGTGCAACGACTTCATCAGGATTCACAGATTTGTTCAGTTCTTTTTTGAAGAACTTCTTCACCTCTTCCTGAACCAGCGGCACTCTGGTAGAACCACCGACCATAACGACCTCTTTGACATCGCCTTTGCTCAGGCCGGCATCTTTAAGCACAGCCTCGATCGTAGTGATCGTGCTTGCCACAAGGTCACCGATGAGAGATTCGAACTTCGCTCTTGTGATCTTGGTCACAAGGTGCTTCGGACCACTTGCATCAGCAGTGATGAATGGAAGGTTGATCTCTGTTTCTGTTGCAGAAGAGAGCTCTTTCTTCGCTGCTTCCGCTGCATCTTTCACCCTCTGAAGTGCCATGACATCCGCTTTGATGTCAATACCTGTTTCAGACTTGAATTCATCTGCCACAAAATCGATGATACGGTTATCGAAGTCGTCACCGCCAAGGAAGGCATCTCCGCCAGTTGCCAGTACTTCTACCACGCCGTCACCGGTCTCCAGTGCCGTTACGTCGAAGGTACCGCCACCCAGGTCGTATACCACGATCTGCTCAGCATCTTTCTTGTCAAGGCCGTACGCCAGCGCTGCCGATGTCGGTTCATTGATGATACGAAGCACATTCAAGCCTGCGATCGTACCCGCTTCTTTTGTCGCTTTTCTCTGTGCATCGTTGAAATATGCCGGGACAGTAATGACTGCATCAGTCACTGTTTCACCGAGATATGCTTCTGCATCTTCTTTCATCTTCATTAAAACTTTTGCCGAGATCTCCTGCGGTGTATAGGTCTTACCCGCTACTTCGATCGCACAGGCGCCGTTTCTGTCGATAATGTGGTAGGGAAGTCTCTCTTTTGCTTCATTCGCTTTTTCCTCTTCACACATCAGCCCCATAATTCTTTTAATAGAATAGATGGTCTTTTCCGGGTTGGTCACTGCCTGTCTTTTTGCGGACTCACCGACAAGGACCTCTCCCTTGTCCGTAAATGCCACGATGGAAGGTGTAGTATTCTTACCCTCTTTGTTGGCGATGATCGCAGCCTCGCCGTTTGTGTACACTGCCATTGCAGAGTTTGTTGTTCCTAAGTCAATTCCTAATACTTTTCCCATGATCTTTCCTTTTTAATCGGTTTTTTGTTTATTTCTGTACATATTATAGTCGAAAGTGAAGCGATTCAATGCTACTTTGGTTGCATTGAGTCACTTTTTATCAAGTTTTTGCGAGGTTCACTCACGTTTACTTAGCGGTGCTCTCCAGCCTCCGCGGCTCACTGCGTTCGACACGCTTCGGTTTCACACCTATAAACGTGAGGTTCACTCACGTTTACTTAGCGGTGCTCACCATTGCAGGACGAAGTACTCTGTCCTTGATGGTATATCCCTTCTGCATCACCTGCACGATATCGTTCGTATCATGCTCATCGCTCTCTACCTGCATAATCGCCTGATGAACCTCAGGGTTCAGTTCGCCTTTGCACGCGATCTCTTTGATCTGGTTTTTTTCCAGTACTTTCTTGAGCTGCTCATACGTCAACTTTACACCTTCCTGCATTTTCTCAAGCACTTCGGAAGCATTCTCTTTGTCAGCTCCCTCAATAGCACTGAGTGCATTTTCAAAAGAATCCAGCACTGCCAGTATATCTTTGGCAAAACTTTCATTTGCATATGCCACGGCGTTCATTTTGTCTTTTTCCAAACGCTTCTTCGCATTCTCGAAATCGGCATGTGCTCTGATGTATTTGTCTTTGTATTCGGCTGCTTCTGCCTGAGCAGCTTCCAAAGGATCTGCTTCTTGACCTTTCTCTTCACTTTGAGCTTCTTCTGTATGCTCTTCGTTCTGAGTCTGTTCAAGTTCATTTTCTTTCTCTTGACCCATAAAGACCTCCTTTTTCTAAACTTTTGCACCTATGTTTTTAAATGCTTGAAAGTATTATACAACATTGAGTGCATATTTGTCAAGTCATAGTTGAGCAATATTGACTAAACTATAAAATTGAGGTAGCAGGTAGCAGATAGCAAATTTTTCAGAATGGATTTAATGTGTCAGGGGGATAGAATTATTTTTAAGTATTTTTGTTGAATTGTATTCGGATTTGAATGTTTGGGTAAGGGAGTTTACGTATGAGTAAATGACCGCACCCATCATTCAAAGATGGATGCCAGTCAACAGAAAGACTAAAAATTTAGTTTCTAATGCCAAGTGCGTCTTTAATGGTATTCCATCTGGCAAAATCTGTATTTTTCAGATATCTCATCAGCCTTCTTCTCTGACCAACGAGTTTAAGAAGTCCCAGTCTTGAAGAGTGGTCTTTTTTGTTTATTTTAAGGTGTTCCGTCAAGTATTTGATTCTCTCTGTTAAAAGTGCAACCTGTACTTCTGTTGAACCTGTATCGTTTTCGCCTCTTGCGTATTTAGCAATAATTTCTGCTTTTTTCGCCTGATCCAAAGCCATAATGACCTCCTGATTGGTAGTTAAATTCTCAAATCAATATTCAAAATGAGTTTGGAATCATAGCATATTAAACTTACCTGCATCTTATATCCGATACTAAACCTCTTTATAATATGAATTGGAGTAAAATACTCCTAATTGAACTGAAGGTATATGATAATGTTACTAACACGCGCAACCGAATATGCCCTGCTCTCCCTCGAATCTATCAGCAGAGCAGACAAACCCATCGGTGCAGAACAGCTGGCAAATGATCTGGGGATCCCAAAAAGTTTCCTTGCCAAGATCCTGCAAAGTCTTGCCAAGCAAGAGATCCTTGAATCACGCAAAGGTGCCCATGGCGGTTTTGTACTTACAAAAAACATCAATGACATTACGGTCAACAGTATTATCATTGCGGCAGAAGGCAAACCACCTGCGGTTTTTGACTGTACTTCCTATTCTGAAACATGCCCCAACGGTGCCATAGGTACCTGTGTCATCTCCCCTTTCCTTGCAAAGTTCCAGACCAAGATCAATGATTTCCTTGACGGTCTTACCCTGGGCGATATTCTATGACACAACATATTTATCATCTCTCCCACATCGATCTGGATGGTTATGGCTGTCAGTATCTTACAAGCAAATGTTTTGACCGGATCGAATGCTACAATGCCAACTACGGGCCGGAAGTGACTGCACGTCTTGCGGAAATAGTCAAAAAAATAGAGCAGGACAAATTCGTTCATGGTGACGATATTGAACCTCTGGTCCTCATTACGGATCTTAACCTTACCACAAAAGAGGGAAACTGGATAGAGAAAGAACTCGTACGTATAGGGGCCAAACTGCAGCTTCTCGACCACCATGCCACAGGTAAGGCAGCGGCTGAACGTTTTGCCTGGTATACACTCGACACCAGCAAGTGCGCTACGCTCATTACCTATGAATGGCTGCAAAAGCATTATGCTTTTGACAAAGAGCATCATTATGCACAGGTCGTCAAAGCGATCAATGCGATCGACATCTGGCTCTCGGACGATCCACTCTTTGAGTATGGGAAAGTAATGCTGGGGATGATCTCGGGAGCCAGAGAGATCAACCGTATCCTCTTCCCTGCTGAAGACAGAGCCTTTAAACTCTCTCTTATAGAAGCGGCCAAAGAACGTATGGATCGGGAAAATGCGCCTATCGTTCTCGACAATGACCTGCATCAGATCAAAAAAGCTTTCTTTAAACAAAAAGATGACAACACAAAAGACAATCTTGTCGCTTTCTTTGTGACCGATCTTCTGACCCAGGACAGACAGCGTCTTACTATTCATTACAAAGGCTATAAAGGGATCCTGGGCTATAACGTGGGGAATGCCTCCATCATCGGCAATGCCTGCATGGTGAACAATCCCGACTACGATTTTTATATGGACGTGAACTTCAGAGGGAATTTTTCACTGCGCAGCAACAACAAACTGGATGTCTCTGCTATGGCCGCACACATCGGGAACGGCGGAGGACATCCCAATGCCAGTGGTGGAAAAATAGAAGGATATAAGGATTCTTTCGTCTATGCCGATGTACGAAAATTCATTCAGGACTATATCGATAAAAAGACTGATGGATAGGGTTATATCTTCACTCTCGCCTCAAGAGCACGTGAGAGGGACATGATATCTATATTCTCCAGTTCTACCCCTGTCGGCACTCCCTGGGCGATCTTTGTAAAGTTGACAGGAAGTCCCTGTAGTTTATCTTCTATATAAAGGATCATCGTATCCGTAGCGATACTCGGAGGAAAAGCGAAAATGATCTCTTCTACACCCTCTACGGCATAGAAAAGATGGGCTTCATCCAGATCACGCACTTCCGAGATTACATAATACACACCATCGAACTGACGACTTTCTTCGATCGTAAGGATATCTTTGGCACTCTGTACAATACAAAGTTTCTTCGTATCTCGGTACGGATCGGAACAGATCGTACAAAGTTCATCCTCACTCATATTGCGGCACTTACTGCACTTATGTATACTGTTGACCGCCGTTTCCAGCGCATGTGCCAGTTTCATGGCGGCGAAACCGTCCTCCATGACCGCATGATAGGCAAGCCGTATAGCAGATTTCTTCCCGATGGAAGGAAAAGAGCCAAAGGCTTCGACAAGGTTCTCAAATGCCTCGATCCTGTAATGCTTCATCATCAATCCCTGAAATAGTCCGTGACTTTTGAGTACTCTGCTGCATACTTGATGAATTCGACCACTTTCAAGTGTTCAGGATGTATTGCATAGGCATCAAGCCCTTCTTTGCTTTCAAATGCCGTAATGATACTCAGATCCATGGCACGTTCCTCATCGGAAAAATTGATACCTACATCCATACTTTTCAGACTGGGCACAGCACCCATGAGGTTCTCAAGCATTTGTTTTGCCTGTATGATATTGGCTTTTTTATTTTCTTCTTTGAATTTGAACAGAACGATATGTACGACCATACTCTTTACTCCCGGATCATTTGTTTCGCATTATAACGAAATTATGGTAGAATTCGCCAAAATATTTACCGCATAGAACAACATTATCTATAAGAAACAGGAGCGATACCATGAGTGAAATGGATTATTATGAAGTACTGGAGGTCAGCAGGGACTGTAGCGGTGCCGAACTGAAAAAAGCGTACAGAAAACTGGCACTCAAGTACCATCCGGACAGAAATCCTGACGACCACGAAGCGGAAGAAAAGTTCAAGATCGTCAATGAAGCCTACCAGGTACTCAGTGATAATGAGAAACGTTCTATTTACGATCGTTACGGGAAAGAAGGTCTTAAGGGCCAGGGTATGGGTGGCGGCTTTGGCGGTGCCAATATGGACGATATCATGGATATATTCAACTCTATGTTCGGCGGAAGCTTCGGCGGATTTGGAGGCGGATTCGGACAGACTCGAAGAGATCCGGGACAGAAATATGCACTTGATTTTGAGATGGAACTTCCCCTGGCCTTCAACGAAGCGGTATTCGGATGCGAAAAAGAGATAGATGTCACCTATAAAACCCCTTGTCGGGAGTGTGGTGGTACCGGAGCAAAAGAAGGGAAGATGGAAACCTGTGATTACTGCGGCGGTCAGGGACAGGTGATCATGAGACAGGGACCGATGCAATTCGCGCAAACCTGCCCGAAATGCCATGGAGAAGGCAGAAAGATCACAGAAAAATGTCCAAGCTGCCATGGCAAAGGATACCATGAAGAAACAGAGACTGTTACCATCAAGATCCCTGCCGGTGTGGACAGCGGGAACCGTTTACGTGTACAGGGTCACGGGAACGAAGCGAAAAGTGGACAAAGAGGCGACCTCTATCTTACCTTCTATGTAGAAGAAGATGAACACTTTATCCGAAATGGTACGGATATCTATATAGAAGTTCCCGTTTTCTTTACACAGGCGATACTGGGAGAGACCATCTCGATCCCTGCACTTGACGGTGAGTTAGAACTCGAACTCAAACAGGGTACCAAAGACAAAGAACAGTTCATCTTTGAGGGCGAAGGCGTAGTCGATGTTCACAGCGGAAGAAAAGGACGTCTGATCGCACAGGTGAGAATGGTATTGCCTAAAAAAATCAATGAGGAACAGAAAGAACTGCTTGAAAAGCTGCAGGAGAGTTACGGTGTAGAAAGCCGTCCCCACAAAAGTACCTTCGAATCCGCATTTGACAAAGTAAAGAGCTGGTTTAAAAATTAACTTTCTCCCCCCCTGTACAGGATAATAGATTCTGTACAGAAACACTTCCCCAGATCGAAATATCTATTTTGTATGAGATCATTGTTTTCCCTTAAGACAAATACAGCTATACTCAATAAAGGATAATTTTTATCTTTAATTTAAAAAAGGAATGTATTATGAAACAGTATGAATCATACAGATGTAACACGTGCGGAAATATTGTAGAAGTATCGAATGTGGGAGGAGGTACACTGGTATGCTGCGGAAAAGAGATGGAATGTATCACTGTAGACTTGACACTGGTCAATCTCCTCAAGGCCTTTGCCGGTGAAAGCCAGGCACGGAACCGGTATGAGTACTATGCAAAAGTAGCTCAAAAAGAAGGGTACCGTGATATCGCTGCACATTTTCAGCGGGCAGCCAACAATGAAAAAGAACATGCAAAACTTGAGCTTGCTCTCCACAACCGGATGAAAAACCAAAGCGATGATTCATGGGGAGATACCGTGGCAAACCTGAATGATGCTATTGCAGGTGAAAGCTACGAAAACCTGACAATGTATCCGGATTTTGCAGCCATCGCCAAGGAAGAAGGACACAGTGAAGCGGCCAGACTCTTCAAGAACATAGGACAGGTGGAAGTAGAGCATGAAAAAATGTACAGAGAACTACTCAAGCGTTTGAGTGAAGGACATGAATTCGCAAGTGATGAGGAAGAGGTCTGGATCTGTGAAGTCTGCGGACATGTGCATTATGGGAAAAAAGCACCGAAAAAATGTCCTGTCTGTGGCCATCCGGAACCCTATTTTTCACGTAAGGTAGAATCAAAATGATTTTTCCTACTGCACCTTCTGGTGCAGCACTACCTTCTTTTCCAGGTTTGACAAGTCTCCTGTTTCCTTTGCTGCATCATAGGCAACAACATAGATCTCATCCCCATTCTTCAGATAATTTTTCTCCCCAAATTCAGCATACGCTGTAGCCCCTATAGTGACAAGTGCCTCCTTGGGATAGCTGCACGCTTTCAAGTATGCAGCTATATCTTCAAGAGGACCAAAATCTTTCTGTGTATTCATCTTCTCGATCAGCCAATGCTTGAGTTTATCATAAAAGTAGCTGTATCCGAGCAATGGCGCATCGACACCATAAGGATAGAGCTGGCCGTCGCGTTTGACGAATGAACAGAGATGATAGCGGTCCATGACCCCGCCCTCTTCAAATTTGTCTATTTCTATCCAGCTTTTTCCTATGCCTTTAGAGTGCGGACCCCATGATTTTTTCTCAGATATTTTCTTCGCGCCTTCTTTGCGGATGGTACAGTCATTGAAGGTCGTAAATCTTTTTGCAAGCAGGTCCGCCACTTTATGATCATCATCGTAGATGATCTCGAAAAGAACCGCAATTTCAGGTTCGACCTGTGCATTGGCTTCATAGTGCGGCAGTTCCAATATTTCCGTTCCTATACAATAGATTCCCAGAAAACTCTCTGAACCGGGAAGGTAAAAAGGGAATATACCCTTGGGAGCTTCCGGTTCGGCTGTCACCACATCTTTAAAATCCTCCAACTCTCCTGCCTGTTCCAAATGGTGTGCAAAGTTTCCCGCAACACCCAACCCTATCACCTGTTTCAATTCCATAAATACTCTTTTTTAATACTATTATAGCATGTATCGCAATACACACAAAATACACAGACATATTTTATACTGAAAAAGTAAAGGAGTGATAGATGTCAAATAAAAAGAAAGAGAACAAAAACATTATCTTCGTTTCTCTCTTCCTTATTTCTATGCTGCTCTTTATGCTTGGAACAGTCATTTATGTCACCAACCAGGTAGCGAACTGTTCAAGTGTAAAAAAAGCACGTAAAATGTGTAAGGTGCCCTGCACTAAGAAAAGGGGAAATGCGATAAGAGAGATAAGAAACGTTTAAAAAAAGGAGCAGGCCGCACTAACAGCCTGCCATGTAGAAAATTAGTTGCCTGCTACGGCATCTTTCAGTGTTTTACCGATCTTGAACTTAGGCGCAGTATGCGCTGGCTTTGTATATGTCTTGTCAGTTCCTGGTACTTTACCTGATTTTTCTGCTACATCTACTGTAGAAAATGTTCCAAAACCTACCAATGATACAGTTTCTTTATTCACAAGCGCTTCCGTTACCGAAGCGATGAACGCTTTCACTGCTCTCTCCGCTGCTGCTTTGCTTTCGAATTCTCCGTTCTTCTGTACCAGTTCTACAAACTCTGCTTTTGTCATTCTTCTTCCTTTTTATTTGAGATGGAGTTATTATAACATAAATCTTGCTTAAGTCAAGATGAAAGCCCCCTGAAAATGGGCGTTTAAGGGTATTTTGGCATTTATTATTCAGGGATAAAGTATATTTTTATCTTTATATGATTTTTATGCTATTTTTAGAGGTGCCCTTTATTGTACGCGTTGACTGATCTCAAATCATAGGTTATCGTTTTGTTTTTTTGAAAATCTTGACAGGGGATTTGATCCGAATTACACTATAAGCGTCGTTAAATATCTAATCATTTAAGTATGGATAAGATAAATCAGATTTTATGATTATGGATGGTGCGTCAGAGAGGATTTGAACCTCCACACCACTAGGGCACTACCCCCTCAAGGTAGCGTGTCTACCGTTCCACCACTGACGCAATTTCGATAGTTTTTGAAACTATCTGAAGTTTTAAATGAGGGTTAACAAAAAGTTGTAGCGGAAGTATACCGCTACAACCTTAAAGAACACTTTAAAGCTTATCCGATGAACGGGTTTGCATAAAGAGCGATAAGTGCGATTACCAAGGTATAGATAACCTGCGCTTCGATCATAGCCAATGCAATGAACATAGTAGTCATCAGCTTACCGCCAAGACCTGGGTTTCTGGCAGTACCTGCGATAGTCGCAGCAGCAGTGTGACCCATACCTACCGCACCACCGAGTGCAGCAAGACCAAGACCGACACCCGCAGCAACTACAGAGTACGCTTTGATCATAGATTCACCTTCACCGGCGAAAGCAACAGCACCAAGTGCCAAGAAAAGCAAGAAAAACTTTTTCATATTTTATCCTTTGAATTTGGTAGAGTTAAAGTCTCTTCGACTGTTTTTCAAAGTCCGTTCGGCTAGCGTAAACAGCATATAATACTGCCAACCTATACATAAATGCATAGATTTCCCTACTTATCACTTCGTATAAACGGCGCAATTATAACTTAACTCGTTTTAATTTAGGCTAAAAACTTGTCCTGCCCCATTTAGGAAAAGAGAGCCCAAAGATATGCTATACTACACAGACAATATACTTTAAAAGGATGGAATATGCTATTTTCGAAAAAACTGCTTTCTATTGCCGGTGCAGGATTGCTGCTTGCCGGTTCACACCTCATGGCGGCAGAACCCACAGCAAAAGAGATATTGCTCAACTCCTACAGGTATGTAGGCAGCCTGAAGAGCTATGCCTTTGATGCTGTGGTCTCCAATCAACAGAAAGGACCGGATGGCACAGAAAAGCGCTACCGCCAATATGTCTCAGTCAAGGTCCATCGGCCTGACAAACTGCGTATCGATACAAAAGGTGATATTAAAGACCGAAGCAGCTACATTGACAACGGTACATTCACTATGATAGACCATAGGTTCAACTATTATGGTCAGATCAAGGTCCCCAGGGATCTCAATAAGGCACTTGACTATATTTTCAGCAGCTATGGGATAAATCCTCCTATGGCAGCACTGATCTACAGCGATATGGACAAGCGTATGAAACTGGTAAAAAGCAGATATTTCGGTATAAGAACGGTCAGAGGCGAAGCGTGTCACTACATTGCATTCAAAAACCGCAAAGTGGAAGTGCATGCCTGGATCACCACCGGTGACAAACCGCTGGTCAAAACCTATACCATTATCAACAGGTCCGGAGCAGAAGCAAGAAGAACCGATACTTCCGTTACATGGGATATCAATGCGGAGATCTCCCCTGATACTTTTGTATTCAAAGCCCCTGCCGATGCCCACAAGATCTCTATAGAAAAAGCAAAGTAAGGATAGGAACATGAAAAAAAGATACAGTGCAGTGATAAAATTCGCAGTCGTTGCCATGACACTTGGCGTACTCTCTCCCTCTGTTACACTCAAGCCCCATGCAGAGAATGTCGACAGGACCGGCATCAGCCATGTACCCGCCACACAGATCTCCTTTACGCTGTTCAGCAGTGCGGAAGCACGACGCGGCGGCGGTGGACGTGCCGCAAGACCCAGAGGCGGTGCACATCGGCGGCCCGCAGGCAATCGGGCACGTCCGGCGAAACGTCCTTCAGGAAACCGCGGGAACGTCAGGAACAAGAACATCAACCGGAACAAGAATGTCAATCGCAATCGAAATGTGAACCGGAATGTCAACGTCAATCGTAACGTTAATGTGAACCGCCGCTATTATGGCGGTGGAGGACACTACCATGGCCATGGGCATTATCACGGATATTATCACGGCCATCCTATCCTGACCTTTACTGCAGGTATGGCGATAGGTTCGATCATCGCGTCATCGACAATGCCTTCCACCTGTACGACCATCTCTGTGGGGGGAACGACCTATAGAAGATGTAACGGAAATGAATATTATTTGCCGTTTTATGAGGGAGATACACTGGTTTACAAGAGGGTAGCCTCACCATATTGATCTTGAAAAAGGATCAGATGATCCTTTTTCGTACTTATTTTCGTGAATCTGCCGGGTTACACTTTTTTCGTCCATAGAACCATCCATCATGATACTCTTTGTTGTTTCTGAAAAGTTCACTGTTCTTTGTATACATCCCCGATGCAGTTTGACATCCGTCACTCTTTCCAAGTGCAAAATCCGGTGTCCGGGATATTTCCGGACCGGATGAAGCCGTACATCCCGTTATCCCTATCTTTTTCATTGTTTTTCTTTTGTCTATTATGACTTGAGAAAAAGCGGATACAAAGAAAATTCGCAGACACCTGTGCATATCAAAGCATATCTTAAGACCATGAAACCTGTCAAACCGCATATGAGTAAATAAACTTCACGACCGGTGCAGGATACTGCACTTACAGGTTATGCCAGATATTCTGGTGTAGCCAGCTCCACTTTCTTTCCTTTCTGCTCCATTACCACTACCGTAATCGGGTCACCTTCATGATAGCGTTCATGCAGGTCGTTCACCCGCTCTTTAGCCACTTTCGAAATATGAAGCAGGGCATCGAATCCATCCGGCATCTCAACGAACACGCCAAAGTCGACAATACGCTTGACTTTGCCTTCATAACTCTTGCCTACCTCATAACCCATCTGTTTTCTGACCGGGGCATTGGCGATCTTTTCGATATGTTCCTTGGCAGCGGCAACCTTCTCCTTGTCATGTCCGGAAAGCTTGACACCGCCTTTATCGCGATCAAGGTCGATACTTACTTCGAATTTTTCTATGATATCGCGGATAGTAGCACCCGCTTTCCCTATGATATCCGCTATCTTTTGCGGATTGACACTGAAATGTTCCGTACTGGGCAGTGCTTCGCTCGCTTCCATCTCTTTTTCCGCCTTTTCCATCAGGTCAAGAATATGATCTTTCCCAGCCGTCGCTTTCTCAAGTGCATCTTTGAGGATAGCAAGATCGATCCCTCCGAGTTTGATATCCATCTGTAGCGCCGTGATCCCTTTTCTGGTCCCTGCTACTTTGAAATCCATATCACCGTCATGATCTTCAAGTCCCATGATATCGGTCAAAACGGCATAGTTTGTGCCATCGGTCACAAGTCCCATAGCAATGCCTGCTACCAACGTGACCAGTTCCACCTCTGCTGCACGAAGTGCCAACGCCCCTCCGCAGATGGTCGCCATGGAAGAGGAACCGTTGCTTTCAAGTACTTCTGAGACAAGACGGATCGTCCCGTCGTATTCCAACGGCAAGACAGGCTCCAATGCTCTTTTGGCCAGATTCCCGTGTCCCAGTTCCCTTCGGCCGGGAGCCCCGATGAATTTCGCGTCACCGACTGAATAGCCCGGAAAATTATAATGCACCATGAAATGTTCCGACTGTGTGTTCCTGTCGGTAATAAGTTCGAACATTTGCGCATCTTTTTTATCCCCAAGTGTCGCAGTGGCCAGCACCTGTGTCTGTCCGCGCGTAAAGAGACAGGAACCGTGTACGGACGGAAGGATATTGGTCTCGATAGTGATAGGACGCACCTCATCCAACCCTCTTCCGTCTGCGCGGACCTTTTTTTCGAGGATCATTGTACGCACTACGGTAGATTTGTATTTTTCCAGCACTTTGGAAACCAGTGCTTTATCTGATTCTTTACCTTCGGCTTCCAGTGCAGCCATGATATCTGCACGCACCTTTTTCAACTCGGTTGAGCGTTCACTTTTGGCCATATGGGAGATCGCTTTCTCGACTGCTTCACGATAGTTGTTCTCTATGTAAGCATAAAGTGTTTCATCTACTTTCTCTTCCGCCAAAGGCAAGCCCAGGTTTTCCCGCATAAAACGCGTGAACTCATGCTCGAACCGTGTACTTGCTTCTTCAATAGCATTCCCTGCCAATGCGATCGCATCTACCAATGCATCATTTTCAAGTTCATTGCACTCCTGATGTTCCACGATAAGCGGTACCCCGCCCATCATCGGATCTATCATATCCATTTCAATATCATCTATCTTCTCTGAAGCGATGGCCCGCATCTCTATCATGACGATATCTTTGCCCGAACCCACTACGAGAAGATCAAGGACAGATTCGTCCTGCTGACTCAGTGTCGGGTTCAGAACGAATGTATCCTCTATTTTCCCTACTCTGACCGCAGCGATACTCTTTTGTACCGAAATATCGGAAACATACAGTGCCGCATTGGCTGCATGCAGTGCCGCAACCTGCATATCGACTTCACTGTCAGAGCTGACCACCATGACCGAGATAGTGACAGGATAATGGAAGCCTTTGGGAAAAAGAGGACGTAGAGAACGGTCTACGATACGGGAAGTCAGCGTTTCAAAATCACCGGGTTTTGTCTCTCTTTTAATAAAGCCGCCCGGTATTTTTGCCGCTGCATAGGAACGCTCCATATACTGCACGGTCAAAGGGAGAAAATCCTCTTCGACCGCTTTCTCATCAACGGCTACCGCGGCAATAAGCACTGCCTTTCCCTGACGGTACATCACTGCACCGCTCGCCTGTTTGGCTATTTTGCCAAATTCATACTTTTCGTCAAGATTGTTAAGTGCTATCTCGATTATCTGTTCATTCATATTTTATGTTTCCTTTTGATTTGTCTTTTCATGCAGATTTTGTTTTTCAACGATCTCCATGACATCCTCATAGTCCAGAGGTCTGAACGCTTTATAATAGTATTCTATCGAAATATAGTCTTGTATCTTATAAGGACAGAAAACGCCGTCACATACAGTGAGAAGATTCTGATACACTGCCGTATCGAGTATCGGCGTTGCGATATAGATATTTTTCGCTTCCTCGCCTATCACGGATTTAAGTGCCACCATCATGGTCAGCCCTGTTTCTATGCATTCATCGGCAAGCACGACATATTTGCCTTTCAGCGAGGCGAGCCCTTTCCCTTTTCGGTATCGATAGACATAGGAAAGGACTTCTTCGTCATATTTTCTTTCTGCCTCCGCATAGATATAATCTTCACTGATACCAAAAGCATCTATCAGTGCTTTGTGCATGACAAGATCCTCTGTCTCCGAAACCATTGCAATGGCAAGCTCATGATTATTGGGTGCCAGAATAGGTTCGGTGAGCAGCAGATCCATTTGTGCGCCGGTCGCCTTGGCGATCTGGTCAGCAAAATAAACACCTCCTTCGCTCACACCGATCACAATGGTCTCATTATTCCGAAGCAGATCAAGAGGCAGCGTATCGATCAGTTTCTCTGCCGCATCTTTTCTGTTCTCAAAGTAGATATCAGGGTTTGAACTGTTCTGCATGTTGCGCTCCGGGGAATTGTTTGCTCACTTCATTCTCATCGAAAGTATAACGAAACTCTTCTATATACTTCATCAAAAGTCTGTAAGCATGGTTAATACGTTCCATTTCCTGAGGATCTCCGCCAAGATCCGGATGGTGTTTCTTGGCAATATACCTATATTGCTTCTTGATATCCGCTTTGGTAACCAGTTTTGGCAGTTCAAGGATCTCCAGTGCTTCCTCTATCTCTTCTACAGGTGATCTCATTTTTGAAAACTCGCTGACCCGAGACTTACAAAGGGAGTGAAGTCAAATTGTACATAAAAACTGTTCTCGGATGTTGCTTCACCGTCAGGCCGTGGTGTGATATCCTGTCTCAATGCAGCGGTCACGCCCCAGCAATCCTGTTTGTAACTTCCCCCAAAGAGCCACTGTTTGCTTTCCGAAGTATCGATATTATAGGTTAACCCTCCATGAAAACGGAGCTTCTCATTCCAGCGATATCCGAAATTGAGATTGATATCGTTCGCTGAAACGGTAATACTGTTATCTGCCAATTGCTGCTTGTACGTATGGCTGAGTGAAAAATTGTACCGGGTTTCATTCAGTGTGACACGCGTAGAAGATTCCCGTATCGCATTAAATTCCCAGGCATAGGTGACATCACTGTAGAACTGCCATTTTCCCCAGTTGTACTGCATTTCATTGCTGATATCCGCATAATGGTAGGCTCTATCCGTATAATAGCGTTGGGAGATCCGCTGATAAAATATCAGGTTCATGCCCAGATCATAAAAGTACTGGCTCACTCCAAGGGCATAATATTCTTCCTGGGGGCTGAGCGTAAAAAGTGCTTTCTGTTCCTGGGTCAAGTGCTCAAAATCTAGAGGGCTCTGATACTCTGAACCCGGGAGGACATACGCAAGGGAAGGCTGGAGTACATGGATGAAATTGTCATATTTTCTGGTCAGGTCCGAAAACAACTTTGCACTGTGGTAATTGTTGAAATATTGGAAATCATTATACGTAAAATCCCCTCCTCCGAAGAAAGATTTGTTGTAATAGAGCGTTTCCCCCAGAGAAAGGTTTACAAAATCATCCCAAAAAGCCGTAGTGAATTCGAAAGGCACCTTCATCTCAGCCTGCTTCATGGTCGAACCTTCGATCCGGTCAAAATTCTTCAATTTCAGATCAAGACTGTAGGTAAGGTTGTCCCAGACAAGTTTATCGAGATACTTGTGCAGCTGTATGACCGGCAGCTGCTGTATCGTCTTTTTTTGTTCCCCTTCGGTAAGTCTGGTATCAATGAAATATTTTGCATTCAATCCAAGGTAATACTGGTCATTGGCCAAAAAATAATTCAGCTTCGATTCCTGGATAGGTGTCTGTCCAAAGCTGCCGAACTGACTCTGTTGCAGGTTCAAGTATTCAATATCATTCAAATAAATGGCATTGAGATACAGCTCATCCCTGAACCCGCCGGGCAGCCTGTCACTGATCAGCCTCGTTGAATCATATTGGGCTTCAACACCGTAATGGTGCGATTGCGTTGTCCCCTGTTTCTCCTGATAGGATTTCGTATCTTCAAAATACCCGGCCCGTATACTCCCGGAAGAGTGGTCACTGTCAACAAAACGATAGGTACCATAGAGCCCGTACCCTCTCTGCGTACGTATCTGAGGATTGATTTCCAGATCCATAGCAGCATTGATTGCCCAGTAGATAGGCTGCTCATAAAGGACCCCTTCGCTTGGACGATACCCGACAAAGGGGAAGAGAAGCCCCGATTTTCTCTGTCTGTCTGTAGAAAATGCCAGGTAAGGGGTATAAAAGACGGGGATATCTTTGAAATACATCTTGGCATCATACACTTTCATATACTTTTCCTGAGAGTCGTAGCTTGCCTGAGATACAAGCATTTTCCATGCTGGATCCGTCACTTCGCAACTTGAGAGTACTGTCTCGCCAAAGGTATAGTTCCCCTCTTTTCGGTTTGCTTTCTGCGTAAAAAGCCATACATCATTCTTACTGACAAAAAACAGCTCTTTAAAAGTCACTTCTTTGCTGTCTGTATGTATTTCCATATGTTCCATATGTTCTTTCGTTCCTTGATATCCTATCATTTCGATATGACCGTCAAGTTTCAAAAGCTGCGATGCTCTGTCGTATAAAGCACTGTCAGCCTTGATCACAGAATCTTGATAATAGACAACGACACCATCTTTGGCCGTAACCGTTGATTTGGTGGAATCAAGATGTTCTGCCGTGATCTCTATCTGGCTAGATTGAGGTGTATCCTCCCCTGCCCATACCGTTACTGAAAGCAGCAGAAAGAGAAAGGGAGAAAGACGCTCAAACATCGATCACTACACAGTTTGAGAGTTTGTCATGCAGCGTCTGATGCAAAGAGGAGAAAAAGGCGAAAACAAATCCGATATAGAAGAACATTTCACTGATCAAGCGTACGGAAGCCCTCCAGAAAGCCTGTGTGAACGAAAGTCTGCTGCCGTTTAAAAGATCGACTGCTTTGATCTTCATCACATATTTGCCCAAAGTCATACCGCTCTGCCATATCAAAAGAGTATGGTAGAGTACTTTGATCGCAAGAACGATCGCGATATTGTCCAGAATGAATTGGTTGAAAAGGAGTATAGAAGCTTCATTGATTTCAGTGACACCAGACATCAGTGCAGTCAATGGCGAAGAGAAGATGATCATGAGAAAAACGTTGATCACCATATCGTCTATGACAAAAGACCAGACCCGTTTGCTGTTGGCAGCGATAGGCAATGAAGTCTCATTCACTCTGACTCCTAAAGTGCCTGATAGGCAATATCCGTACGGCACTGTTTGCCGGCAAAATGAACCTGGCCCACCAGCATATAGGCACGTTTCTGTGCTTCGGAAATGCTGTCTCCAAGCCCTACGCAGACCAATACCCGACCGCCGGTCGCATAGAGTTTCCCGTCCTCTCCGCGGCTTACACCGGCATATGAAATGTGGGCATTCCCTTCAAGGTCCGGATGATGGATATCGTCTACAATGATCTCCGCCGGAGGTGAGGATTTGTAGGGGTAATCCCTACTTGCCATCACCACACCGACTGCATATTTATCATAAAATTCGATCTTGGCAGAACGGAGATTGCCGATTGCCGCTTTGTAGAAAAGTTCGCTTGCCGGTGACTTGAGCAGCGGCATCAGTTCTTCGCATTCGGGATCACCGAAACGTACATTGTATTCCAGGATGATCGGTTCGCCCTTGACCACCATGACCCCGATAAAAAGTACACCGCTAAAAGGCATCCCCTCCTCTTCCATCCCTTTGAGGGTCGGCCTGATCACACGTTCATCCAGTTTGGCATAGAGCTCATCATTGACCAGCGGTGTCGGCGCATAGGCACCCATACCGCCGGTGTTGGGACCTTCATCGTTGTTAAGGAGCCTTTTGTGGTCCTGTGCTGCGGGAAGAACGACATAATCTTTTCCGTCACAAATAGCAAAAACAGAAAGCTCGTAACCGTCTAAGAACTCTTCGACAACGATAGAAGTACCCGCTTCCCCAAAAGAGTTCCCAGAAAGCATTTCTCCCGCGGCTTTCTTTGCTTCGTCCTGGCTTTGTGCGATGATCACCCCTTTGCCGCCACAGAGTCCGTCCGCTTTGACAACGATCGGAGCTTCAAGTGTATTGATGAATCTGTATGCCTCTTCGAGCAGGTCTGTCTCTATATACCTGGCTGTCGGAACATGATGCCTGGCAAGGAAATTCTTCATGAAGATCTTTGATCCTTCCAGCTGTGCCGCTTTTGCGGTCGGACCGAAAATCGTCAATCCTCGTGCATTGAACACATCAACGATCCCTTCCACCAATGGAGCTTCAGGACCCACGATCGTCAGATCCACGCCATTGGCTTCCACGAAATCAGCCAATGCGTTAAAATCGCTGATACTCAGATTTTCTCCGAGTTCATCCGTTGCACCGTTGCCTGGAGCAAAATATATTTTTCCTACATTCTTGTCTTTTTTAAGTGCCAGCCCGATAGAATATTCGCGTCCGCCTGAACCTATGATCAAAATATCCATGATTTTCTCCAAATTATTTGTTTCAGAAAGAAAGATCCCGAGAAACAGGATCGTGAATTCAGAAGTGCCGATCATTGTGCGTAGAGGATTTTAAAAAAGTTTTGAACGCGAACTGCCCGTCCGCTGAAAAGCTTTTTGAAAGTCCTATGCGTGCAAGCATCGGTACCTATGAGCCCGAGTGGCCGTTCTGTTTTATAGTCGGCCCTAAAAAGCCAACGGTGCAGGAGAGAGCAGGCCTTTAGGAGGCAATTTCTCGCCGGTCTTCCGACTCAAACGAAAATGTCTACACACCAGTCTGCTACATGTCCCACAAAAATGAATGTTGGACCCCATATACAGTCATCGAACCACTCAGGTTAAATAGATTATACCCTATTTGCTGTTAGATATGAATGATTTTCTTCTTAAAATGCATCTTTTTGAAGCAATTTTGCTTTAGCGATGCACGAAGAGATCAAAGGTTCATCGGCTACAGCATAGTCAGCTTCATGAGGAAGATGTGCCAAAGTCGCCTTGCCTATGACCACGGCCGTATAGCTTCTGTCCCATGCAAAATTCTCCAGGAAGCAGTGTATGGTCGAAGGGGATGTAAAAATAATAATCGCTTCCCTTTCAGGCATTTTCTCTTTTCCGTAAGAGATACAGCCTGTTTCATAAATAATCTGTTCCTCTAATCGTATCCCTGCTTTTTCCAAAAAAGCCCTGGAATCAAAAGAGACCTCTCTAGGACGAAGATACAGAATATGACGATCAGAAAAAAATCTCACAATGTCTTGACTGAGGGCTTCACCGTAATAGGATTCAGGATGATAGATCACTTTTCCGCCGAGGGCCTCTATCTGTTTTTTCGTCGCTCCCCCGATAGCGATACAGGGATACTGTTTCCATCGGGTATCAATACTGTCTGCCGTGATCACAGCCTGTTTGGAAGTGAACATCAGCGTATCGCATGTATAGAGATTCAATGTTTCTGCTACAGTACGGAAACGGATCATAGGCAGGGAGCGTGTCCCCTCTTTGGGTGTCGGGGAGAGAAGATAGACAGGTCGCTCTTGAGCCATCACTTGCTGACTTTCGCCAGATCTACCAGCGGTTTTCCGTGCAGCATCGCTCTGTTGATATCCTCATCATCATAAGGATCGAAATGCGGGGTGATCAGCCATCGTCTTTTGGGATCGAGCTTCATAATCTTCTCTTCTACCTCATCGGCGATACGGTGAGCTTCGAGCAGCAGCATATTGGGACGCAGCACCATATGGAATTCTACAAAGTTCGTCGTCCCGTCAGTACGGGTCTTGAGCCAGTGATAGCTCGTTACTTCAGGATGCGCAGATATGATCTCTCCGATCCTGGCGACGGTATCTCCATCCAAAGCCTTGTCGAGCAGTATCTCAACCCCTTCAACAATAATCTCATACGCAGAATAGATAATATACACCCCTATTCCAAGGCCAAAGATCGCATCGATAGCATGGATATCTGTCAGATAGACAAGTCCAAGTGCCACGAGCACAGCGGCATTGCTCCAGAGATCGGTTTTGTAATGCAGTGCGTCCGCTTTTATGACCAGATTGTCGGTCATTTTGGCAATTCTTAAAAGATACATCACAAGAAAATAGGTCACCCCAATCGAAAAAAGCATAGCCAGTATAGAAGGCATGAGCAGTTTTGTCGCACTCTCATGCATCAGTTTTTCTACTGCCACATAAATGATATAGAGTCCCGAAATAGTAATAATGGTCCCTTCTATTACCGAGGCGATCGCCTGTATCTTCCCCTTCCCGTAATGATAATAATCATCCGGATCCTCTTCGGACTTTTTGATCGCGAAGAAGTTGAACATCGAGACAGCCATATCGAGCAGCGAATCAATAGCGGAAGCAAGGACCGCCACCGACCCGCTGGCAATACCGATAGTAAGTTTGACAAGGACCAGCAGCGTTGCAACCGTAGTTGAAACGACCGTTGCCTTCTTTTGCGGTGACATATGATCTGAATTCAAAAAAAATCCTTGCAATGAGATAGGTATGATTCTAACATAAAATGAATAAAGAGGAGGAAGTTTCAGGAACCGGAAGAGTCTGCCCCGATTGTTCGGAGCTACCCCGCAGGAATATATTTCAATAAAGCTTCCGCTCCCTCGTATATGGATATTTTACAGTACTTTAGAGGCCAGTTTTGCCACTCTATGCGCAAAGGCACTTTTGTCTTTGGGCTCAAGACCTTCGGAGAGTTTGGCCGAATCGAGCAGGATCCATGAGAGGTCCTCGAACAGGGATTTATCTTCCAGGTTCTCAAGTTTTTTGATCATTTCATGCTCTGGATTGATCTCCAGAATCAGTGGTATCTCAGGCATCTCCTGCCCCATCTGTGCGAACATCGCTGCCATACCGGCCATCGGATCCGACGCATCTTTAAGTACACAGGAAGGGCTCTCGGTCAGTCTGGTCGAAATCTTCACCTCTTTGACCTCATCACCCAATACCGCTTTGATCTTGTCTGTCAGAGGCTTGAACTCTTTGCTGATCTCCTCTTTTTCCTCTTCGGTCTTGCTGTCGGGTGCATCGATCGTCGTAATATCTTTGAAAGTCCATTCCTTGTAGCTTCCGATCATGGGAGAGACAATGCTGTCCACTTCATAGTCATCCATAATAAGCACTTCGATATTGGCTTTTTTATACGCTTCAAGCAGTGGAGAATTCCTTAAGACCTTTTCATCTTCGCCTACAATATAATAAATTTCTTTCTTTTCGGTATTACCGCGTGAGATATAATCATCCAGAGAGATCATACCCTCTTCGTTTGAACTCTTGTAGCGTACGATCTCCAACAGTGTCTCTTTGTTGGTATGGTCGGTATAGATACCCTCTTTGATCACACGGTTGTATTCTTCGGTAAAGATCTCCATCTTCTCGCTGTCAAGCTTCTTGATGGCTCCGAGGATTTTTTTCACAGAGTTCTGCTTGATATTTGCAAGGATCCTGTTTTCCTGAAGCAGCTCACGAGAAACATTCAGCGGAAGATCCTCCGAATCAATGACCCCTTTGACAAATCTCAGATACGGCGGGAGAAGCTCTTTGTCGTCATCGGTGATGAAGACACGTTTGACATAGAGTTTCACTCCCGGCTGGTAATCCGCCCTGTACATATCCATCGGAGCTTTCTTGGGGATATAGAAAAGTGTCGTGAATTCATTGGCCCCCTCTACCTTGTTGTGAAGATAGGTCAGAGGTTCATCATCACCGTGTGAAATGGTTTTGTAGAACTCAATGTAATCTTCTTCTTTCAGCTCGGACTTGGGCAGTGTCCACAGTGCCGTCGCATCATTGATCTGCTCAGACTTCTGTACCTTCTTCTCTTTACGGTCATCCCCTTCGCCCTCAAACTCTACCTCTTCATAATTGAGCATGATCGGATAGGCGATATGATTGGAGTATTTCTTCACCACTTCCTGCACACGCCATTTGTCAAGGAATTCTTTCTCATCCTCTTTGAGCTTGATATAGATCACTGTACCGTGCGACTCTTTCGTCACCGGCTTGATCTCATACTCTCCCGTACCATCCGTTGAGAACATATAGGCTTGATCTTCTCCCGCTTTTTTGGAAATGACATCTACCTTCTCGGCGACCATGAATACAGAATAGAACCCTACTCCGAACTGACCGATCAGGTTCGAATCTTTCTTCGCATCTCCCGTCATCTGCTCCATGAAAGCTTTTGTACCGGACTTGGCGATGGTCCCCAGATTGTCCATCAGGTCCGCTTCGTTCATACCGATCCCGTTATCGCCAATGGTCAGAGAACCGTCATCTTTATCGAGTTTGATCGAGATCTTCCCCTGCCATGCTTCCTCTTTGAATGCTTCGTCCGTCAATGACAGATAATTGAACTTGTCGAGGGCATCGCTCGAATTTGAAATAAGCTCTCTTAAAAAGATCTCTTTGTTCGAATAGAGCGAATGGGTCATCAGCTTTAAAAGCTGTCCTATTTCTGTTTGAAATTGATGTTTTGCCATAATGAATCTCCTGCATATTGTCTTATTTTTTTGGGATTATAGTATATTTTTAGATAAATTTCAAGTTTTTTTTAAAGATAGTTTAGTGCAATTGACTAAAGTATGGATATATTCCAGTATTTTCGCTATACTTTCTGCTATGAAAACACTCTATCTTATCCGACATGCTAAATCTGACTGGAGCGATCCTGCTCTCAATGATTTCGACAGAGGTTTGAACAAAAGGGGGAAACGGTCGATCCCTCTGATGGCAAAAGCACTTAAAGAGAAAGGGGTCATGCCCGACCTCATACTCGCAAGCGCTGCGAAACGCGCCAAGAAGACAGCAAAAGGCCTGGCAAGAGAACTTGGGTACAGTGAAGAAATACGCTTTGATGAATCACTCTACTTCACGGAGCCCGAAACGATGATGGAAAAAATAAGAAATGTGGATCATTCCTGTGAAACGCTGTTTCTTATAGGCCACAACCCGGAAATAACCGAACTCAGCAATATACTTACAGAAACGTATATAGACAATATCCCTACGCTTGGTATCGTCTCCATTGCATTGGCTATTGAAAAATGGAAGGAAGTGGAAAAAGGGAAAGGGAAGATGCAAGCCTTTATCTTCCCCCGTATGTTCTCAAACTGAGCTATTTTTTAGCCTTGACCTCGCAGCCCAACTTCTGCTGTTTTGCCATAAGCTGATTTTGTCGTGCATGGGCATCTCTCAGTACCGGACGTTTTTCCGAACTGTTGGTGATATCCGGCGCAGGCAATGCAGCAAGGTACTCTTCCACCTGAGATGCGGGAAGTGCATTGATCTTGCTGATAAAGGCATCGACCTTCGCCAGGTCTTTATCTGTCTTGATACACTCACTGACCTTGTCCGTACTCGTAAAAGGCACATCCATTGACACACTTGAACAGCCTGAAAAAACAGTCGCCAACGCTGCTGCTGACAACCCAGCCAAAATTCTTTTTTTCATCGTTTCTTCCTTTGTTGTAAATCGTACGGACAGTATAGCGAAAAAATAATAAGGTTGGTGAGGAACGATTGCATGTATTGGCTGAATAAAAACTGAAAATTGTAGGAAAATCGTATTTTGATTAGTTTCCTTGCAGTGAAATAAGCGAAACTGTAATGCCGTTAGTTTGCTGTAGATTTGGACCTACAGCGTGAGTGGAGAGAGGGAGCGTACAAAAGCTAAGTTTTGCTTAGTTTACTGTAGATTTGAAGGTTGTTGTGAAGGAGCTTACTCGAAAGTAAGTGACTGAGCAAACTCCTTCAAAGATACAGTGAAATAAGCGAAACTATTCCCATTCGATGGTGGCTGGGGGCTTACTCGATATATCATACACCACCCTGTTGATCCCGTCTATCTCATTGATGATCCTTCTGCTCATCCCCTCAAGTACATCATGCGGGACATGCGCGAAAGTCGCGGTCATTCCATCAACGGACTCGACCATACGGATACAGACAGTATTGTCATAGGTACGGTTGTCGCCCATGACCCCTACGGACTGAACGTTCAGCAGAACAGTAAATGCCTGCCAGACTTTATCATAATAGCCGGTCGCTTTGAGTTCTTCCTGCATAATGGCATCAGACTCGCGAAGCAGTCTGAGCGCCTCTTCGTTCACATCGCCCATGACACGGATCGCCAGGCCCGGTCCGGGGAAAGGATGTCTGCCTATCATATCTTTGGGGAGTCCCAGTTCAAGACCCAGTTTTCTTACCTCGTCTTTGAAGATCTCTCTTAGAGGTTCGACCAGTTCAAAAGTCATCCAGTCAGGAAGACCGCCGACATTGTGGTGTGATTTGATGGTCTTGGATGGTCCTTTGACGGAAACAGATTCGATCACATCGGTGTAAAGCGTCCCCTGGGCCAGAAAAGAGACATCGGTATGTTTTTTCGCTTCCGCATCAAAGACCTCGATGAACTTCTCTCCGATCGCCTTTCGTTTCGTTTCAGGATCGGTCACGCCAGAAAGCACTTCCATGAACTCCTTTTTCGCATCGATGGTAATAAGAGGGATATCAAGCAATTTGAACATATCCTGTACCTGCTCAGCTTCATCTTTGCGCAAGAGCCCCTGATCCACAAATACGCAGATGAGCTGTTCTTTGGGAAGTGCTTCATTCAGCAGTGCAGCAACCACAGAGGAATCCACCCCGCCGCTTACACCGCAAAGGACTTTTTTGTCACCCACCTGTGCCCTGATCTGTGCGATCTTCTCTTTGGCAAAGCTGCCCATATTCCAGGTACTTTCGCATCCGCAGATATGCTTGGCGAAGTTCTTCAGCATATGTGTACCCTCGACAGAATGATGCACTTCAGGATGGAACTGGAAGGCATAGAGATGCCGGCTTTCATCTGCGATCGCTGCATAAGGGGAGTTCTCGCTTGTTCCTACCACTTCAAAACCTTCAGGCAGTCTTTCTGCCCTGTCTCCATGGCTCATCCAGACGATAGAATCCTGCGCCACACCCTTGAAAATAGGTGAATTTTCATTCTCTATATGCAGTTTTGCCTTGCCATATTCATGATGGTCCGCAGGAATGACCGAACCGCCGAAATGCTGTGTGATCAGCTGCATACCGTAGCAGATCCCCAAAATAGGCAGTCCGAGATCCCAGATCGCATCATCGGGTTTGTAGGCATCTTCGGCATAGACCGATGCAGGCCCTCCTGAGAGGATGATCCCCTGGGGCTTCCTTGCTTTGATATCTTCTATCTTTTCACGGTAGGGTACGACTTCCGTATAAATGCCGGACTCCCTGAGCTTTCTTGCAATGAGCTGTGTGTATTGGGAACCGAAATCCAGAACTAAGATAGGTACGTGTTTCATTGATGTTATCCTTCTGTTTGTATACATCAATCTTTCTTTGAAAAACTGAGGTATGCGAACACTTCTCTATCAGGCGGGCAACCCCGCCCTGCGTATTTGGTCTTATCCTATATGCAGTACGATGAACTGGAAGTACCAGATCGCTACTGAAACGATATACCCTGCCAATACGGTCCAGGCATATTTCATATGCGCACCGAAAGTATAGATACCGTGAAGTTTTCCCATCACGCCCACACCGGCAGCAGAACCGAAAGAGATAAGCGATCCGCCCACTCCGGCGGTCATCGTGACAAGCATCCACTGTTCCTTGATGAACTCTCCCATATTCGGATCGGCCTTCAATACGGCAGACATGACCGGTACGTTATCGACCACCGCAGAAAGGAAACCGACACCGATATTGACAGCCGTAGGGCCAAATTCATCATAGAGTTTCGTGAAGTATTCAAGGTAACCGAGGAAATGAAGTCCGCCTACCGCTGCAAGAATACCGAAGAAAAAAAGCAGCGTATCATTCTCGATCTTTGAGATCCAGGAAAAGGCATTGAGCTGTGTGGGACCTTTGTTTTGATTGATATAATAGACATACATCTTCAAAAGCGCCAATCCGAACATCATTCCCCACATCGCAGGAAGATGAAGTGCCTGATGCGAAAGAACAGCCAACACAATCGTCAAGGCGAACAGACCGATGATCTGTTTTCCACCCTCG
This sequence comes from Sulfurovum sp., assembly GCA_026983895.1. Lineage (GTDB taxonomy): Bacteria > Campylobacterota > Campylobacteria > Campylobacterales > Sulfurovaceae > Sulfurovum. The sequence continues at coordinate 651 of JALSTF010000266.1, read as the reverse complement.
AGTATCTCCGCTTTTTTCTCATCCGCGTTGAAAGGAGGCTGACCATCCGGAACAAAACGGCTGAGAAGGAATGCGGTGACATACCATCCCAGTATGGAAGCAGGGAAAAGGAAAAGGAATTCGCTGAATTCCCCTTTCCCGTCCACCCATACCATCAGTGTCGTAATATCCCCGAACGGAGACCAGGCACCGCCGGCATTGGCAGCGACAACGATATTGATCGCCCCTGGCACCAGGAAATTCCTGTTCTCTTTATCGATCGTGATAAGTACGGTCGAGAGGATCAGTGCTGTAGTCAGGTTGTCCGCTACCGGAGAAATAAAAAAGGCCAGAAGACCCGTGACCCAAAAGAGCCTTTTATAGGTATACCCTTTGGAAACGAGGCTATAGCGCAGTGCAGAGAAAACACCCCGGTCTATCATCGCCTCTATATAGGTCATCGCTACCATCAGGAAGAAAAAGATCCCTGCGATCTCATAGATCAGTTCTTCAACTTCTTTTTCCAGTCTGTGACCGTCCAGTCCATTCATGGCGAAATAGACACCGATGAGCATAAAGATACCCGTACCGGCAAAAAGTGCCGGTTTGGCTTTATTGATATGGTATTTATCCTCTGCTGCGATGAAATAATACCCTACGACGAAAATAATG
>JALSTF010000265.1 GCA_026983895.1 Sulfurovum sp. | reverse complement strand
GAGAAATTCGAAGCATTCCTCAAGATCGCTTTTTCGCAGCCGCGAAAAAAACTTTCTAAGAATCTGATGGGTGCCTTTCCCAAAGAATTGGTCAACGCAGCATTTGCAGTACTGGAACTGCCTTCCAATCTGCGGCCTCATGAAGCTGAGACATCTATTTATCATCACTTATATAATGAATTAAAGGATAATTTAGATGGAAAACAACAAACCAAACAACGAAAACTCTCAAAATCAAGGGCAAAAAACGCCCGACGCTAACAAACCGCAAAGAAGCAGAAGACCAAACCCCCACAGACAGAACCGACAGGGAAACAACTCCAATACTCAGAATGAAAAACAGAGCGAGAACAGACAGGGGAACACCCCCAACAGAAAACCAAATCCAAACCGTAAATCCAATCCGAACAGACAGGAAGGCCAGGGCAATACGCAGGGGCAAAACAGAAGGAACACCTCCAATCAGAAGAGCGGTCAGGGTAACCAGAGCCGAAAACCGGGTAACAGCAACAATCAAAACCGTAACAACAAAGGCAGAGGCTCCAAACGCAAGAACGTGACCACTGTCAATGATACGATGCGTGCTTCTATCGAGGAGAACAGACGTGTACAGGAAGCCAGAATGGCTCCCTGGAAACAGATTGACATCAACTCCAAAGGAAAAGTACGTTTCACCCCTCTCGGAGGCCTTGGAGAGATCGGCGGGAACATGGCGGTACTGGAGACGGAGAGCACGGCCATTGTCATTGATGTGGGTATGAGCTTCCCCGATGAAACAATGCACGGTGTAGATATCCTGGTACCGGATTTTTCCTACCTTCATGCCATCAAGGACAAGATCAAAGCGATCGTCATTACGCACGGCCACGAAGATCATATCGGCGCAATGCCGTATCTTTTCAAGGAATTGAAATTCCCTGTCTACGGCACACCGCTGGCCCTGGCGATGATCGAGAACAAATTCAATGAGCACGGACTCAAGGCGGATGCGAAATACTTCAATTTTATCACAAAAAGAAAACAGTATACTATCGGTGATATGAAGATCGAATGGATGCACAATACCCACTCTATCATCGATGCCTGTTCTCTCGCCATTGAGACACCGGCAGGAACACTGATACATACTGCGGACTTCAAAGTGGACCACACGCCGGTCGACGGCTACACCATGGACCTTCAGCGTTATGCCTATTATGGTGCAAAAGGGGTACTTTGCCTCTTCTCCGATTCGACCAACTCCCATAACCCCGGATTTACAAAAAGTGAGACCGTCGTAGGGAAGACCTTCGATTCTCTCTTCGAAATGGCAAAAGGGCGTGTGATCATGTCAACCTTTTCTTCCAATGTACACCGTATCTTCCAGGCGATGGAGCGCGGCGTCAAGCACGGCAGAAAGATCTGCGTGATCGGTCGATCTATGGAGCGTAACGTTGAGACCAACCGTGCACTCGGCTTTGTCGATATTGACGACAGGCACTTCATTGAGGTCCATGAAGTCCCCAAATATGCCGACCACGAAATCCTCATCGTTACGACCGGTTCCCAGGGAGAGACTATGGCGGCACTTAACCGTATGGCGACCGATGAGCACAGACACATCAAATTGAAACCTTCCGATACAGTCATTATCTCCGCTTCGGCGATCCCAGGGAACGAAGCCTCCGTTTCCAAACTGATGAACCTTCTCATCAAGGCCGGTGTAACCGTACGATACAAAGAATTTTCAGACATTCACGTCTCCGGTCACGCTGCACAGGAGGAGCAGAAACTCATCCTCAGACTGATACAGCCCAAGTTCTTCCTGCCCGTCCACGGAGAATACAACCATATCGCCAAACATGCCAAAACAGCGGTCAGCTGCGGTGTAGACGAAAGAAATATACTGCTTATGAGCGATGGAGACCAGGTGGAGATCACACCAAAATACCTCAAGAAGGTCAAAACGGTCAAATCAGGCAAGACTTATATCGACAACCAGAATAATATGACCATTGAGAACGATGTCGTACTGGACAGGCAGAAACTTGCCGAAGACGGCATTGTGACCATTGTCGCACAGATCGCACAGAGCAACCAGAAGATGGTAGGCAAACCTGTGGTCTATACCCATGGGCTCGTTCCGGACAAAGAGGACAAGAAATTCGCCAAAGAGATCGAAGTACTGCTTGAGACACTCCTGCTGAATATGAAAGGAGAAGGCCTCAAAGACCATATCCATGTAGAAAACGAGATACGCAATGCTGTGCGCAAGCATGTCATCCGTACCAAAAAACGCTATCCGCTCATCATCCCTACGGTCTTCATCGTATAAGCTCTTTCTCTTTCCCTCAAAGAGGGAAAAGTCCAGTGCATGGTTTCACAACCATAGGAACCGGAGGCAAAGCCTTCCGATTCTTACAAAAATTGCAAATATGCTATAATCACCCCAACCAAATCCCAACAAAGTGAAACCCCATGGACCTCATCAAAATCGCGCAGGAAACATTTCAAACAGAAGCGGATGCCCTGCTGTCCCTGTCACAGCGCCTTGACGGAAGTTTTCTCGATACTGTCGAAACGATCCTCGCTACCAAAGGAAAGCTGATCGTGACCGGAGTAGGAAAATCTGGACTGGTCGGGGCCAAGATGGCAGCGACCTTCGCCTCTACCGGTACATCAAGTTTCTTTCTCCACCCAACCGAGGCACTGCACGGAGACCTTGGGATGATCGGCAAGGACGATACTCTTTTGGCCATCAGCAGCAGTGGAGAAAGTGAGGAACTGACCAAGATCCTCCCCCATATCAAACGTTTTGATATCCCTCTGATAGGATTGACAGGGAATGGAAAATCCTCTCTGGCGCGCTATGCAGATGTGTGGATCGATATTTCTGTGGAGAAGGAAGCCTGCCCCCTGGGTGCGGCCCCTACTACCTCCACTACGCTGACCATGGCGCTAGGAGATGCCCTTGCCGTTGCCCTGATGAACAAAAGAGGGTTCAGAAAAGAAGATTTCGCCTCTTTTCATCCGGGAGGAAGCCTGGGGAAAAAGCTTTTTGTCAAGATCAAGGACCTGATGCGGACCGAGGCACTGCCGATCATCAGGGACAATACTCCACTAAAAGAAGCTATCGTCACTATGAGCGAAGGCAAGCTGGGCACCGTCCTCATCGTCGATGAAGCTGAACACTTTGCGGCACTGCTCAGCGACGGTGACCTCCGAAGAGCACTGATGCGAAAAGATTTCAGCATGGATGAGCCTGCCATACAGTATGCCACGCAGCATCCCAAAAGCTACAACAATACGGAACTGCTCGCCAGTGAAGCACTGGAGATCATAGAAAATGAACGCATACAGCTTTTACCCATCACGGACAGAGAGGGAAAGATCATTGGTGTATTGCACATCCATGACCTTGTCAATGCCGGTATTAAAAATGAAAAATGAGAGATAAAACATGAGATTAAATAAATATATTTCACACTATACAAAATATTCACGAAGAGAAGCGGATACACTTATTGAAGAAGGACTGGTCACACTGAACAAAAAGCCTATCAAAGCATTCGGCTATGACGTACAGGAAGGCGACCATATCGCTGTCAAGGGCAGGCCGGTCAAGCCAAGTACGGAATTGACCGTTATCGTCTATAATAAGCCCAAAGGCGTCCTTGTCACCAAAAAAGATGATAGAGGACGTACGACCATCTACCATAAGCTCCCCGGCAAATTCAGGCACTTTGTCCCTGTAGGGAGGCTGGACTATGCCTCAGAGGGACTTTTGATCCTCACGGACTCCATAGAAGTCGCTACCGCGCTTATGGAAAGTGATCTGGAGCGTACCTACAATATCAAGATCGACAAACCGCTCAGCCAGGAAATGGTTACAGCCATGAGTGAAGGGCTGGTTTTGGATGATGCCAGGGCAGGGGGGCATGAGAAAAGCAAGATATACAGTATGGAATTCTCTCCTTTCACTCATTTTGAGATCCGCTCAGAGGGTAAAAGTTTCACAAAACTCCGCGTGACCATTACAGAAGGAAAGAACAGGGAACTCAGACGTTTTTTCGGACACTTCGATGCCAAAGTGCTGGATCTAAAGCGTGTTGCCTACGGAGGGATAGAACTGAACAACCTGCCGACCAATAAAACACGTTTCTTTACCCGCAGGGAGTACGATGATCTCCACAAATTCATGAAACAGCTGAAAGTGGAGAAGAAAGCCCGGGAAAAGAACAGGCTCAATGCAAAGAAGCAGGAAGAGATGCGTACAGAAATACTCCGCAAAGAAGAAAAAAAGAAGAAAAAAGACTGAGCCGTGACAAATCTCGCACTCGCTTATCGTCCCAAAACACTCGATGAAATGGTCGGGCAGGCACATTTGCTTGACAAAGAGGCTCCTTTGAGAAAACTCATAGAGACTGATACTCTGCCCCATATCTTCCTCTACGGCCCTCCCGGCTGCGGCAAGACCACACTGGCACGTATTATCGCCGGTGTACTGGACAGACCCTTTTACGAGATGAATGCCACAACCCTCAAAATAGAGGAACTTCGCAAAATATTCAAAACCTATACCAATGCCCTGCAAAAACCTCTCATCTTCATCGATGAGGTACACAGACTCAGCAAGAACCAGCAAGAGGTACTGCTCCCTTTCATGGAGAACAATGCTGCTCTGATCATCGGAGCATCTACGGAAAATCCCTATTATTCTATGACAGCGGCCATACGCTCACGATCCCATCTCTTCGAACTCGAAGCGATCAAGGAGAAAGAGATGGCTGCCTATCTTGAAAAGATCCTGGAAAAAGAGAAGCTCGATGCCGAAGACGATGCGAAAGAGTACCTGGTCTTTTCCAGCGGAGGAGATGTCCGGGCCATGCTCAATCTTTTGGAAAGTGCACAGGCTGTCAGCCTGCCCATAATGCTGAAAACACTCAAACAGATACGCCCTCATGCTATGCAGGCAGGTTCATCAGAGAGCGAAAGCCATTATGAACTGACTTCCGCCATGATAAAAAGCATCCGAGGTTCAAATATCGATGCTGCGCTCTACTACCTTGCAAGACTCATCGAGGGAGGAGAACCCGCTGAATTCATCGCCCGCCGTCTCGCCATTCTTGCCAGTGAGGATATCGGGAATGCGAATCCCCCTGCCCTCAACCTTGCTTCCTCCACACTGAATATCGTCAAACATATCGGTTATCCGGAGGCACGCATCTCTCTTTCACAGCTTGTCATCTACCTCTCCTCCTCTCCCAAATCGAACGCTGCCTATAAAGCGATCAATGCGGCGCAAAAGGCTGTGAAGGAAGGGGAGATACATCCTGTTCCGGAGCATATAAAGACACATGCCCAACATTACCTCTATCCGCATGATTTCGGCGGATGGGTGGCCCAGGAATATCTCTCCGGACCGATGCATTTTTACGAGACAAAACAGATTGGATTTGAAAAGACTCTTTTTGCATGGCATGAAAAGATCGTTTCAGGCAAAGAGTAGAAGAATCCGGGTTTTACTTATTTCAGCTTCCCGAGTGCAGATTTAGCCTGTTCCGGAGACAACGCACCGGAAAAGAATTTCGTTTCTACATCATCAACCTGTTTGAGAAGTTTGCTTTTGATAGGTTCACCGTTGACCCGGTTCTTAATAAAATCTTTCATCAGGGCAAAATCAGGATAAAGCTCGAGAAATTCCTGCTTCAAAGAACCTTCATTCCAGGCAGCGATTTGTGTTCTGGCATCTACGCCTATGGCATTGAGTACATCCCTCCCCACACTGTCAACCCCTTTATAGGCATCATATTTGTGCTTCTGCTCATACTCGCTGTTGCGATACTGTTCATCTTCTGCCTGAATGCCGCTTACGAAATGAGTGATAAAATAGAGGAATCCGATACCAATCGCCAAAAAGACCAAAAAGGTTTTATCCATAATAATATCCTCTGTAAATAACTTTATGGTGATAATTATACTATGATTTTTGAAAATTATGTTTGAGGTCAAAAAAGAGGTCTAAAAG
>JALSTF010000264.1 GCA_026983895.1 Sulfurovum sp. | reverse complement strand
TCATCTCACGAGGAATCGCCCTTGCCCCTGCTTTCCGTTACGCCCAGAGGGAGAGCAGAAGAGAGAACAGCCTGGACTTTCGGGAAGCACTTTTAAAAGCAAAAGAGGCGCTTGAGACAGACTACCAGACCCACGAAAAAGAAGAAAATGCCGCGATCTATCTTGCCCAGAAAGAACTTTTGTCCGTCATATCCGGAGCGTGTGATTCGCTTGAGAACTTCGAAGCCACGATCGCCGAAGAGTCCGCCCGGCTGGTCGGAAGCAAGATGGAAGCCAAGATCACGGACTACAAAGATATTTTGCAGCGCGTGAAAACACAGATGGGCATAGAAACCCAAATGCTTCTTCCCGAAGGTCCTGCCATACTTTTGGCCCATGACCTGCTTCCCAGCCAGATAGAACAGCTCAAACAGCATCCCATAGAGGGTGTGGTGCTCAAGGAGACCACCCTGACCTCACACACAGCCATTTTGCTCAGGGCTTCGGGCATCCCCTCTCTTATAGCCGACTATGCAGAGATAGAAAATGGCAGCACGGTCATACTCGATGCTGACAGCGGATGCATCGTTCCCAAACCCGGGGAAGAGGATCTTCAAAAAGCCGAAGAACGCCAAAGAAAAGATATGGCAGAGAAAGACAAAGCCTTTCAAAAACGTTTTGAAAAAGCATTGACCCGGGCAAAAAAACAGATCAGGGTCTTTGCGAATGTGGCTGATGCCGCCTCGGCAGAAACAGCCAAAGAGGAAGGGGCCGAGGGGATCGGCTTGCTGAGAAGCGAGTTTCTTTTCAAAGAGCAGAAGCCAAGCCTGGATACACAGACGAAAGCTTATAGGGAGATCTTTGCACTTTTTGACGAGATCACTGTACGGACCCTCGATGTCGGCGGAGACAAGAAGCTGCCTTATCTGAGCTTGCCAGAAGAGGCGAATCCTTTTCTTGGCGTCAGAGGGGTTCGCCTTTTCAAGACGCACCCCGAACTTCTCGAAGAACAGCTGCATGCCATTTTCCTCGCTGTCCAGGGCAAAGCTATCAAAGTGATGTTCCCGATGATCAGCACAATAGAAGAGTTCACCGAAGCAAAAACCTTTGCAGAGGAAACAGCAAAAAAGTATGGTCTGGATATCTCTTCGGTGCAATTTGGCATCATGGTGGAAGTTCCCTCCGTACTTTTTTTGATACCAGAGTTCAATGAAGTGGTGGACTTCTACTCCATCGGGACCAATGACTTGACACAATACCTTTTCGCTATAGAAAGGACACACCCTTCGCTCAAGGTCGATGCACACTCTCCTGTTATTTACGATGCCATCAAAAGTGTTGTGGAACAGTCTGACAAACCGGTCAGCATCTGCGGAGAGCTTGCTGCAGACCCCCGGGCCATTCCCCGACTGCTGAAGCTTGGCATAGAAACGCTGAGTGTATCACCCGCAGCGGTTGCCAATACAAAAGAGGAGATAAGAGATGTTTAGTCTGCTGCAAAAGATCGGAAAAGCTTTAATGACCCCTATCGCCGTACTTCCGGTCGCGGCACTGCTGCTGCGTCTGGGATTTGGTGATATTCCTTTCCTGGACGGGGAGATCGCACAGATCATGAAAAATGCCGGAGAAACCGTCTTTGCCAACCTTGACCTGCTGTTCGGGATCGGGATCGCCTATGGTCTGGCCAAGAACAATGACGGTGCCGCCGCACTTTCAGGAGCCATCGGGGTACTCATTGCCAAAGCAGTTTACGGGGGTATTGACAAAGAGGTCAATATGGGCGTCTTCGTAGGGATCATCATCGGGGTGATCGCAGGAACACTTTACAACCGATACCATGCCATCAAACTGCCTGAATTTCTCGGCTTCTTTGGAGGCAAGCGTTTCGTTCCCATCATCACGGCACTCGCCGCCATTGTAGTAGGGGTACTTGCCGGATACTTCTGGCACTATGCACAGAGCGGTATCGATGCCTTTTCCAACATGATCATCGGGCTTGGAGAGTTCGGCACATTCCTCTACGGTGTACTCAACCGCCTGCTCATCCCACTGGGACTGCACCATATTCTCAACTCCGTTTTCTGGTTCCAGCTGGGAGAATACAGCTATCTCAAAGACGGTGTACAGACAGTGGCCAACGGTGACCTTCACCGTTTCTTCGCCGGAGACCCGACCGCGGGTATTTATATGTCCGGTTTCTATGTAGTGATGATGTTCGGGCTGCCTGCCATGGCCCTGGCGATCTACCTCAACACACCCAAAGCCTACAGGGTCAAAGCAGGAGCCATCCTGGCAGGTGTGGCTTTCACCTCTTTCCTGACAGGGATCACTGAACCGCTGGAATTCCTTTTTCTCTTCGTTGCACCGCCGCTGTTCGTACTGCATGCCATTCTGACCGGATTGGCACTTGCTGCTGCGCAGATACTCGGTATTCATGCCGGTTTTGGTTTCTCGGCAGGGTTCATTGACTATATCATCAACTACAAACTCTCTACCCGTCCGCTTCTGATCCTCCCTTTGGGTGCCGTATTCGCTCTTCTCTATTTTATCGCAAGCTATTACCTGATCAAATGCCTCAAACTTAAGATCATGGAAACGGAACTCTCCGACAGCGTTACAGATACGAAGGAAAACACTTCCGAAGAAGCGGATGCGTTCATCGCTGCACTGGGAGGCAAAGAGAACATCCTCTCCACTGATGCCTGTATTACCCGGCTGCGTATGAGCGTGGCCGACAGCAGCAGGTTGAAAGATGAAGATTTCACTCGTCTGGGAGCGAAAGGGGTGATCCGTCCCGATAAAGGCTCCATTCAGATCATCCTCGGTGCAAAAGCCGAAGGTGTCGCAGAAGCGATCAGAGACACATTAAAAGAAAGATAACAGATACTACTGCTACAGAGGTAATGGTGAAGTAATGGTATTGTTTTACAATACGCCTGTTCGGACACCTATTGTCCAACAAAAATACTTCAAAGGATAAGTCATGAGAAAACTCTTAATGATGATTGCAGCACTTGCGATGACAACAATATTCGCGCAGGCGAATACTATGGAAAAAGCAGAAGAGGCTGCCGCACAGACCAAGCAGGATACAGCGATTACTGCCTCAGTTGCCCAGACAGACGAGACCCCTGCCCCCAAGGATGACAAGAATGATTCGGAACAAGGTACACAAGAAGAAAAATAACCCCCCCCCATCAACCAAACTCCTCCTTGTCCACACTCCGGTCCCGTACCGGAGTCATTCCTTCCAATATTTCCCTTTCCCCTACCTTCCGAAAAGGAACTAAGCCTTTTGCAGAAGACCGATGACCCCTATTGGATACTTCGAACAACCCTATATAGTATATACTGGAATGAATATAGGCGTCTAACATTTTTTTTGCCGGTAATGTTCAGGTAATTGTATTGGTTTACAATACCTTATACGATTTGAACAGCATACTGTTTCAAGTCATTTTAAAAAAAGGGTACATACTATGAAAATCACTGTACTGGCCACATTGGCTCTCCTGATAAGTTCTGGGCTTTCTGCTATGGATACGGAAATAAATAGTGCATTTACCGTTACACGGATCATGCTTGATATGCAAAGTTACGAAAGAGGTGATGCATACACAGCTATGGATGACACACTTGATCAGGACAGGAACAGTTCAAAAGATAAAATCCAACAGCAGGGAGGTGATACTGATACATAAATATTTTTCCCTGAGTTTTGAACATGCCATACCCTTCCTTCAAAATCATTTCAAAACTCAGGACATTAAACAAGGTACTTCATGTTATTTTTAGTATACCTAATAATATGCATTAATAATATTTATATTTTTATTGTAAAATACTCATCATTCAAAGTTTATAAAAAGGAGTATATTTACATGATGTTGCAGAAAATTTTCATATTCCTGTTTTTATTTTTTTTAAGCGGCTGTTCTATAGACAGTCTTATGGTCTGGGGAGAGGTCGATAAAGTCCATATCGTGAAACAGACCTCTTATGTGAAACATTACAGAGCCTACTTTCAAAGAAGTCCTCTTCATACCATTCGTCATGGTAAGAAATATCTCTATTTTTATAACAGCAAAAACAAAGACCTGGCTATCGTCCTGCATCCTCAGAACAAATATATACTCTACAGTTTTTCCCATCCCAACATCGTTATCAGGATCCATTCCGATCGCAGACACGGATACCATCATATGATAAAAGTATTGAAACACAAAGGGTACAGGGTTGCTTCACCTACAGCAGTAGGCTATACTGCACATGTTTCTTTACGCCGATACAAAAAGATAAAAACACTGCTGGTAGATGTCAGGAACTATCGGCATTTACAAAGCCTTTATAGAAAAGCCATAAAATCATACAATGCAAAAAGCATACAACCTATAAAAACGAAACTGCCCAAAGTGCTCATCAAGCCTTATTATGAAAAATATAAGGCACAGGCAACCACACCGGCACAATTAGAACAATTGAAGATCATCGCAGCCAAACTGCACTTGAATGCACCCGTTTCAAAAGAAGAAACAGCTTTGCAGGAAGAGACACAGACAATCATTGACACCCTTGACAGCGAAGAAGAAGCAGAACGGTTGTACCATTACTATTTGAGTGATGCTTCCTATTATGAGTTGAACAATTACCTTTCCACTTCCGAAGCAAGAAGTACTCTCAGCTACAACCAATATAACACTCTGGAAAAAAGAAGCCGTCAGTTGTATGAGAAGAAGCTTTTGGAAAGTGGTTCTCTGGAAGAGTTGATCACTGCATACAAAAAAAACAAGAATCCACAGTATAAAGCAAAGATCATGTCGCGCATCAAAGAGATACAACAAAAGAAGTAGTACTTTGCCTTGTTGTATCTCCTTCCCCAAGACAGAATAATCCACTTTACTTATAATAATCATACCTGATAGTAATACTACGGTAATGTTTCTTCGCTATCATACCTTTTAAATTTATTAAAAAGGATAAAAAATGAAACATGTGAGTTTGGTTACTTCTATTGCTTTGGCAGCAAGTTTGGGATTGGTTGGATGCGGCAGTGGCGGGTCTGCCGGCGGAAACAGCACAGGTAGTACCGGGTCTGTCGGTACCAATGCAACATCAAGAACAGTATCCGGAACGGCTATCGATCCTGAATTGGCAGGTGCTACCGTTTGTCTTGATACCAACCAGGACGAAAACTGTACAGAAGGCGAGCCTACAGCGACAACAGATGGCAATGGAAACTTCACATTGACCGTTTCTGCTGCGCAGCTTGACAGCAGTGCTCCTTTATTGGCCATTCATGGTACTGACATAGGAACAGGAGAGGATTTTAAGGGCAAATTGACAGCCGATCTTAACAGTACCCATCAAAATATTACACCATTGACAACACTGGCTTATGAATCCATGAAAAACAATATGGACAAAATGGAAAAGATCGTAGGGCTGACTGCTGATGAAATGAACGCCAACATGATCGCTTTGGCAAATGAAGGGAATACAACATCACTGAAAGTGGCCCTTTCTCTTCAGAAAAGTGCAGAAGCACTGAACCCCGCTGATACCCTTGAAACCTATAAAAAGTTTGTACAGGAAATCAACACGACAAAAGAAATCGATACATTACGTGATCTGATCTTAAATATCACACCATCTGATATCAAATCAGATATGAGTGCTTTGCTAAAAGCAATAGCAGATTCCAATGAAACTGATCCGTATGCTATGGCACGTGATGCAGAATCCAAAGCAAAGGAATTTGGTATCGACCAGGAAGAACGAATGAAAGATAAAATGCCAGGGGACGGAGATATGCCCGGAAGTGGAGATATGCCCGGAATGTAATTTTCAAAGGGGTCAAATTTTTCTTTGCAGTTTGACCCCTTTAAATGCTTTACTTTAACTTACTTTAAAAAATCATATTATTATTTTTACCAAATTCAGAATGATCGTACTGCCCTCATGCTCTTTGCTTTTTACTTTTATAGGAATATGCAGTTCATCACAAAGTTTTTTGACAATATGCAGGCCAA
>JALSTF010000263.1 GCA_026983895.1 Sulfurovum sp. | reverse complement strand
CTGACCTCAAGGCACTTGCCCAGGACTGTGAATCACAGGCAACGATAGGGATGAATACGTATATCAAAGCCAAAGCCTGCAACTATAGAAAATCCTATTTCCCTATGCCCTACCGCAATGCGATGAGAGGATACACGGCAGAACGTCAATCCCTGATTTATGCCATTGCCAGACAGGAGAGCCGTTTTGTCCCGGCATCGGTATCACGCTCTTTTGCACTGGGGATGATGCAGTTCATGCCCTTTCTCATCGATCATATCGCCCGGCAAAAAGGGGTCCATATCGACTATGATGACATGTTCAACCCCAAAGTTGCTATCGATTTTGCCGACGAACACCTGGATTACCTGAACAAATGGCTCTATCACCCCCTTTTTGTCGCCTATGCCTACAATGCAGGGATAGGCTTCACTAAAAAGCTTATCAAGGACCCCCACTATTTCAGGAACGGTCCTTTCGAACCCTATTTGAGTCTGGAGAAGATCAGCAATGTCCAGGCGAGAGAATATGGCAAACGGGTACTGACGAACTACGTGATCTATATGAATAAACTTGGCAAATCAACGAGACTGCTTCCCTACATCAGATCCTTGACAAATCCTGCATTGACTGACAGGTTCAGATGATTAGAAAGCTTCTTTTGTAAAGACATATTTTGCCTTTTTGGCAAAGTGGAGTACTTTTTTGCCATAGGCTGTGCTGTTGAACAGCAGGTCGAATCTACTGCTGTTCGTATGCGGAAAAATCACTTCAAAGTAGTTTCCCCACACTGTTACAAACGGTATATCTTTCAAACGTTTATCGGAGTGTTTCAAAACTGTCACACTTTTGGGAAGTGTGCCGTTGAGCGTAAGGCTGAAGTCACGGGAAAGCTGATCCTTTACGGTTTCATCTTCCATATAGAGTCCCACGATAAAGACTTCATCACGCGTATCCTCTTCCTGCTTGACTTCGGACCTGTCATATAGATAGGTAACGGTCAAAAGTACTTTGGTCTCATTTCCATCATAAAGCTGTGCTTTTTCCGTATGCATCAGTTTTTTGTGATATCTCTTCTTTTGGTTATACGATTGAAGGAGGGCTGTCTCCTCCTTGGAAGTGCAGCCGGCAAGCAGAAGAGAGACAAAACAGGATGCCAATATTGTTTTCCGGCGCATGGACTCCCCCTTCACTATGTAGATGGAGTTTAACATACATTCAATAAAGATTTAAGTATAATTGCAGTAATTCAATTTTAACCTGGAACATGTGTACATATCGCTATCATCCGGGTTCTAAAGGTTCTTCGTGAAAAAAAGAGTTGCCGTTGCATTTACCGGACCGTCGGGAAGCGGAAAAACCACACTGGTAGAGAAGATCGCCACCGAACTTATCAAAACGCAGAGGGTTGCCATTATCAAAAATGACCCTAAAGACAAAGCGCACTTCGATGTAGAAGGAAAAGACAGTTACAAATTCTATCAGACCGGTGCGGAAGTGGTGGTCACCTCCCCTACCCGTACCACCTATTTTTCCCACAGGGAGAAAAGCCTTGATGAGATCGTGGCCATGGTCCATACCTTTGACATACTGTTGGTCGAGGGACTTAAAACCCTGCCTTTGCCGCGTATCGCCATTTTTCGCAATGCGATAGATGAGCGTTATTTCGACTGTTCCGAAGCCATTGCTATTGACAACACGATCGACCCGAGAGAGCAGAATATCCCTGAACACATCGATATACTCGATCTCAACGACACAGCACAGATCCTTGACTGGATCAAAAAGCATGCCGTAAGCATTTAAGAGGAGAAACCATGCATACCCTATTTGAAACCATTGAAAAGATCGCCCTGAAGATCGATCATGCCATCAAAACCGAAGACCTTGGCTACTGTGACAGTGAGAACTCTTCCGGAGAAGACCAGCTCAAACTGGATGTCAAGAGTGACTATCTCATAGAAGAGGCTTTCAAATCCGTCCCGCTGGTCAAAGATCTTATCAGTGAAGAGAAAGAAGGTGTTCTTCATCTGCATGACGGAGGGAAATACACTGTCTGCTATGATCCGCTTGACGGTTCGAGCCTTGCAGACGTCAACCTCTCCGTGGGGTCCATCTTCGGTATTTACGAGGGGGAACCCAAAGGAGAAAATCTTGTTGCTTCTGCCTATGTGGTTTATGGGCCGCGTATCGAGATCGTCAGGGTGGTAAAAGGGGAAAAGCCCAAACATTACAGGGCCCAGGAGGGACTGTTCAACTTCATCTGTGAGATATCACTCCGGGAGAAAGGGAAACTCAATGCACCCGGCGGCACACAACAGAACTGGTGTGACTATCACAAGAGTTTCGTGGATGACCTTTTTGCAGAAGGGTACAGACTGCGCTACTCCGGCGGAATGGTTCCCGACCTCCACCAGATACTCCTTAAAGGCGGTGGTATTTTCTCCTATCCGGGGACTTCCGACAAACCGCACGGCAAACTCAGACAGCTTTTTGAAGTGATCCCTTTTGCTTTCATCTATGAGCAGGCAGGAGGCCAAGCCGTCGATGCCAAAGGAAAAAGACTGATGGAGCTTGTCCCTGCACATCCCCACGATACCAGTCCCTGCTTTTTTGGCTCTACCTATGAAATAGAGAGACTAAAGGATGCCTACGGAGTCAAATCCTGATGTCCGACACGGTCCTGGATGAGTGGCAGATCACACTCAAGCAGAAGAAAGTCGAGCTTGAAAAGTGTCAAAAAGAGCACCATGTAAAAAGCTGTCTCAAATGCGAACAACTCCTGGATTGTCAAGTTCGGGATGCCTATGTGAAAGCGGTTTATGACAGTATGAGCAAAGGCAAAGGCGGCGGTTTCGAGTTTTAAAGCACAGTATTTTGCCTTAACGGCAGACTTTGCCTCCGCCATACGGGAGTGCCCGTAGGAAGTGCTCTTGATGTGCAAAGCGCTCTGTTTCTGAAGATCTATACATAGAGGTAACGCTTAATCTTTTTCGTCGGTGTCTTCACAAAAGGCTCTTTCTGTTCGATCACTTTCCTGATCCGCGAAAAGGATGATACGTTTTCATTTACCTCTTTGCGGATCTCTTCAAGGATCTCTGCTACCTTTTTGTGTATCTCCGTTTCTGATTTTCTGCTGACACCGAATGCCACATCGAGTTTTTCATAATCAAGGTTGATACGTGCGGTCAAGACACCGCTGTCATCAAAAACAAGCGAATCCGCCACATAAATATGTGCATTGATGACCGCTTCGATCTGTTCGGGATAGATATTCTCTCCACTGGGCCCCACAATGATGTTCTTCGCACGCCCGTTCATGAAAAAATAGCCGTCACTGTCGAGGTAGCCGATATCTTCAGTATTGAACCACCCATTCTCATCCATTGCTTCTGCCGTCTTTTCAGGATCTTTGTAATAACCTTTCATCACAATGGGTCCCCTTGCCCACAATGTACCGATACCCTCTGCATTCTTATCACGGAGTTCGACCTCTACTCCAGCGATCACCGGTCCGATCGCTTTGTATTTTGTCTTTTGGGGATTGGTGCCTGCAAGCAACGGGGAAGTCTCAGTCAAACCATACCCTATGCAGTAAGGGAATGCTGCCTCTCTGAGGAATTTTTCGACCAAAGGTGATAGCCCCGCACCGCCTATGCCGAAGAACCTGATCTCGCCTCCAAAGGTTTCCATCAGTTTCTTTCCCGCAATACGGTGAAACATTTTACGCAGAAAAGGAATCGCATAAAGTGTCCTGATCAAGATGTTTTTTTCAAAATTGGGCTGTATACGGTTCTTATAGATCTTTTCAATGATCAATGGGACCGCCAGCATAAACGTCGGCCTTACGTGTGCCAGTGCTTTGACCAAAATGGTTGGAGTCGGCGGTCTTTGAAGATAGTGGATAGAAGCACCGTTCAGCAATGGAATGATCATACCCACCGTACATTCAAACGTATGGGCCATCGGCAGAACAGAGAGAAACCTGTCTTCGGGAAAAATATCCACTACATGCTGTGCCGCCGTTGCATCGTAGGTGAGATTCCGGTGTGTGAGCATGACACCTTTTGAACTTCCTGTCGTACCTGAAGTGTAAATAATGGCAGCAAGGTCATCTTCCTCCGGGATATATGCCTCTTCCTCTTTCTTCTCCTTTCCCAGCTTCTCCATTGCTTTGTTCAACTGTTCACCGCCCATTTGGAGCATTTTGTCCATTTTGGACGGTGTGGAGAGTTTTGTAAGCACGGTCAGCTTGTCCGCAATGACCAGCAGATTGATGGCCGGAGGCTGTTTCTCGTCAAGCAGTGTTTCAAAAAGTTTCTGTGAAATGAATGCCGCTTTGCATTCTGCATGGTTGGCAATATGCATAGCCTCGGATGTATGGAAATCCGGCAAAATAGGAACGATCACCGCACCCATGGTCGTGACCGCAAAATAGATGGCGGACCAATTGGGCATATTCTCACTGTAAAGGGCTACCCTGTCTCCGGGATGTATGTCGTAGGCATCCAGCATTTCCTGGATCTTGAGTACTTTCTGTTCCAGAGCGGTATAGGTCATAAGATGATGGCCATCGACGAACTGGACGGCTGGACGGTCGGCGTAGTTTTCGGTACTGTACTCGAAAAGTGCTTTGAGTGTCAGTTTCGGTAGGTGTATGAGGGGCTTGCCCATGCATGGCCTTTACTGGATTGATTTGAAACCTATAGTATACAGAGGTTGAACTTAAGATTTTTCCAACAATTGAAGCTTCTCTCTCCGGCTCATCTTCTTTTTGATCTCATATTCCCTTTTGGAAGCACTGCTCCTGTCACCGTACTCTTCTGAATAGACCAGTTTCACAGGGCGTCTTGCACGTGTATATTTCGCGCCTTTCTCGGAACTGTTGTGCTCCTCCAGGCGCCGTTGTATATCGGTGGCTATACCTGTATAGAGTGTACCGTCCGCACATTCGAGCATATAGACGTAATACATTGTCAATGCTGCCTGTTTTGTGCCGGCATATCCTGCAAGGCATAAGACTTGAAATAAACACGGACAGCATCTTTGGAAATAAATATCTTGTCCGAATGCGGTTCTATTTTCAGAAGAACATCTCTTGTCTTCATTTCACCGAAGGTCTTGTAATACAACGGTACAATACAGGGGCGGCTCGTGAAGTTCTTGCAAATCTCCACTTCAAGAAAATATTCCCGTTCCATTTCTTTCAATTTGTAGAATTTTTTGTTACCAAAAAGATATATCTCTTTGTTCAGAAAACGAATACGCTTCATCTCTTCCTGATGTTCATCCCGTATACGTTTTTCATTCAATTCCTGCAATATACGGTGCTTTTCTTCTTCCGAATACCTCTTTTTGGCCTTCAATGCTGCCTGTTTGAACTTTTGTCTTTCAAGTCTTTCCCTGTTAAGCCTCTCAAGAATGAACTGCTTCTCTTCCTCCGTATAAGTCTCTTTGCCGGCAATGTTCTCGATACGAGTCTTGCTTTCGTGATCCATTTTTGTGTATCCTGTCCATTTTCCCTTTCGGGAATATTTTATTCGTATGTAGAGATGGCTTTTATTATAATATAATTTTATAAAAGATACCCTCTCCCGCCTGCAAGAGATTACCCTTGTCACAGCACAATTTCGCTAATATAACCTTTATAATTTTACATACCCTTGTAAAACCAATAAACTCATTTGTTTAAGGAACATACTGCCTATGCCATCTTGCCACAAAGCCTATATCACGACCCCTATCTACTATGTCAACGACATTGCCCATATCGGCCATGCCTATACGACCATCATCGCCGACACTTTGGCCCGCTATTCGCGCATGAGCGGCCTTGATACCTTCTTCCTGACCGGAACGGACGAACACGGCCAGAAGATCGAAGAGTCCGCCAAAGCCAGAGGAAAAACTTCCCAGGAGTATGCAGATGAGATCTCTGCGACCTTCAAGAACCTCTGGGATGATTTCGGTATTTCCTACGACAAATTCATCCGTACCACCGATGCAGATCATATGAAAGGGGTACAGAAAGCTTTCAAGGT
>JALSTF010000262.1 GCA_026983895.1 Sulfurovum sp. | reverse complement strand
GCAAGAGCCTCTTCAAGCTCTTCTTTGCTGACTTCGCCGGTGAGATTGAGGGCTACATCACCATCTTTTCCACTCACCTCCATGGAAGTGATCTTCTCCTTGGTCTCATCGCTCATACATTCACAGTTACCGCTTGCACAGTTGTTTACCATGGTGACGATCTGATCCTTTGCAACCGCACCGGTAAAGGCGATCTTCGCACCTTCAGCTGTTTTAAATACATTTTTTTCCATTTTGTTGTTCATTGGGTTCTCCATTTCTATGATTTTTTTGATCTCTTTCGAGCAGCAGCGTTTCAGCGGATTGGACTGTTTGCAGTTGCTTCCCGTACAGGCTTTGGTCTTCTCTCTGACAGCTTCAAGTGTGCTCGCCCCGGCCTTGACCGCTTCGACAATAGTGCCTTTGTCTACACCGATGCAGTAGCAGATATTGTCTTCATCGAGCAGGTTCTTCACATCCCCTTCGAGGATAGCTTTCACACGGGGAAGCAGGGTCGTACGTATCTCTTCGTATGTCTCTTCAAAAGCCCCGTACGCTTTTCCGTCGGGGTCTTCGAACCCCACATGGATCTTGGGGGCAGGTTTGGGGAACATCGGGCAGGTCTCTTTGGCATGGTCGCAGACGGTCACGACAAGGTTGAATGCTTCGTCCATCACTGCGTCAAGTGTTTTGGAGTGGTAGGCCTCCCTCCAGGCATCGTGCGCTTCAAGTACTTTTTTCGCATTGGGATTGACCTTCCCGCTCGCCGCAACGCCTGCACTGTAGGCTTCAATGCCTTCAAGCTCTTTGTTGATGATCGCCTCGGCGATGATGGAGCGGCAGCTGTTGCCGGTACAGAGTACGAGTACTTTTTTGACCTTCTCCTTTTTAGGTGCCGCTGCACCGAATGTCATGCTGTTCGTTTTTTTGGGAGTGAAATTCATGGGTGTTCCTTGTGTGGGTTTTGTTGGTGTCTTGGGTGCTTTCTTTTTAAGTATCGGCAGGAGGAGAAAATAGAGCATCAGCCCCAGCATCACCAGTGCCGAAAGCTGTGCCAATAGTCCGGACTCCTCGATATGCGCGGTGAGCTGCCCGCTCAAAAGATTCGGAAAGAAGAGGTCGAAAAGCCAGCCGAAGAGCAGGCTGAGCACGCCGATGACAGCGAGATAAATGATGAGTGCCGTCTTCCCGAGTGTCTTGAGCACCACGCCCATGGTCACGCTGTTGGTCGCAGGTCCGGCACTGAGCAGGATGAACGCTGCCCCGCCGCTGAGACCGGAAGCGATGAGTGAGGCCGCAATGGGCAGTGAAGCGGTCGCGCAGATGTAGAGCGGCATGGAGAAGAGCAGGATGAGCAGATAGGTCAGCAGAAGGTTGTCTTCGAGGTAGGCCATGATGTTCTCCGGCATGAAAGTGGTGATAAGCGCACCAAGCACCAGACCCCAGAAAAGCGGCTTGGCGAAGTCCTTGAAAATGTCGAAGACCGCATAGTCCACGGCTTTTCTTAGACTGAATTTCCTTGATGTTTCCGTTTCACTGCTGCAGGCATCACCGCATCCACAAGCAGAACAGCTCTCTTCTTCCGGCTCTACGGGGACATTGCCAAAGAAGTTCTGAAGTATACCAGCTACCATCGCGATGATCAGCGAAGTGAATACACGGTAGATGGTGAAGATCCATCCGAAGAATCCGTAGGTGGCCAGAATGGAATCCGCACCGGTGATCGGTGTGGAGATGAGGAAACTCAGTACCGATCCGCTGCTGGCCCCCTCTTTTTTGAGGCTGGTCGCAAAAGGGATGACCGAGCAGGAGCACAGCGGCAGGGGGATACCGAAAAGCGAGGACTTGATGACGGAGCCGAAGTTGTCCTTTCCGAGATGTTTCGAGACGAAATCCTCAGGGATGAGCTGTTTGAGCACGCCGGCAAAAAGCACCCCGATGAGGATGTAGACCGCCATATCATTGGTAAGTATCCAGAAGTTTGTGAAAAATTCTTGAAGCAGTTCCATAATTATCCTTTGCAGTTGTGCATGAGGGCAGGGATATCCAGGTCCAGACAGGCTATTTCTGCCAGAATGGTCTGCCTGAAGGCATCCAGCGGGCTTCGTATGCTGTAATAGGCCCAGCGGCCTTCACGCTCGACACGCAGAAAACCTGCCTCTTTGAGGATCTTGAGATGACGTGAGATACGGGACTGTATCATCCCGAAAGAGTTCTCCACGTCACAAACACAGACCTTTTTGTTCAGGTCGATAAATCTCAGCAGTCTGATACGTGTTTCATCATTGATCGCACCGACAGTGTTCAAAAAATCTTCCATAGCCTACCTTTTGTTTTATAGTACGAAGTATAGTATAAATATCTTAATATATCAAGATATATTGATATATTAATCTTCTCTCTGATATTTTTTGTTATAGTTCTATACATCTATAAGGGGACAATGAGTATGGACAAAAAATTAAAATTTTTACTGCTGATCTCGATCATTATACTGGGAAGCATCTGGTACCTTTCTGTCAAAAAGGACAGTTTTAGAGAAGAAGAAGTCTCTTTGCTTCACAAGAAGTTCATACAGGATACTGTAAATGCATGTCTGCAAAAGAAAGGGGTGGAGGCAAAAGAGATATGCCGGAAAGAAGCAAAAGAGAAATGGGATGAAGCGGTCATCATGAATACCGAGTGATCAATCATACATCTGCCCTGCCAGACGGCCGCTGGCAAAGGACCACTGCAGGTTGTAGCCGCCGCACGGGCCGTCGAGGTTCATCACTTCTCCGCAGAAATACAATCCTTTTATCTTTCGGCTCTGCATCGTGTAGGGATCTATCTCTTTGAGCGAAACCCCGCCACGGGTGATCATGGCCATCTTGAAACCGTCATGCCCGTTGACGGTCAGCGGTGTCCAGGCCAGCACTCTGACAAGCCTGTCGCGCACCTGGCCGCTTTGCCGTCCAAAACCAGCTTCGGGGTCGGCATCGGCAAGCATACAGAGTTCCCTGCTGACGGACTCGGGAAGCAGGGTGGCCAGCAGTTGCAGGGTACTGCGGTGCGGATCTTTGGCAAGCTCCTTTTTCAAATGTGCCCGTATCTGCTCCTCATTCATCCCTTTGGTCAGGTTCATCCGTATGGGTACCTCTTCGTATTTCGCCAGAAGCGGGGTGATCTCCCGTGAGAAGTCAAGTACCACCGGGCCGCGTATGCCGCTTTTGGTGAAGATGAGATCCCCCGTAGCTTTCAGCTTTTTATATTTTTTCATATCAACATGTATGGCGACCTTTGCAATGGTGTCCGCCGTGCAGTTGGCGACCCATTTCTCCTTCGTTCTGAGCGGCATCATGGCCGGGAATACTTCCGTGACCGTATGCCCGACACTCTGGGCCAACGTATAGCCGTCACCTTCGGCACCAAGAACGGGGTAGCCTTTGCCGCCGGTAGCGACGATGACATGATCGGCCAAAAAGGTATCGGTCTCTGTCTCGACACCATTGATGGAGGTATCGCTGTATCGCAGTGCCGTGACCTTCTGCGAGCAGAGAACGGTCACACCGAGCCGCTTCATTTCACTCTCCATGGCCTGGATGATCGTCGATGAGCTGTGCGTTACGGGAAAGACACGGTAGCCGTCCGGTGCATGGCTCTCCACGCCGATCTCTTTGAAAAAAGCCATCAGCGCTTTGTGGTCGAAAGCATCGAGTGCGGGCATCATGAACTTCCCGTCCCGTCCGAACCGTGCCATGAAGGTCTCGTTGTCGAGTGTGTTGGTCAGGTTGCATCGCCCGCCGCCCGTGGCCTTGAGCTTGGCACCGATGCGGGAGAGTTTCTCGAGCAGCAGAACGGACTTTCCTTCACGCGCAGCCGTAATGGCAGCCATCATCCCCGCCGCACCCGAGCCGATGACGATGAGATCGTACTTCTGCATCAAGATCCTTTTTTTAGCTGTAGGGGTATTCGAGGTGCCCTGCAGTCAAAGTTCCTGGGACTTTTCAGGGACACAATATCTCTACAGGACAGATATTACCGTGTTGAAGCATTTTTTTGATCTCCCTGATCGCTTTTTGACGCTCTTTCTCTGTAAGATGCTTTACTTCTTCTTTTGCAGCTTCCGATTTGCTCTGCTCGGGGACCATACATGAAATGACAGGACCAAAAGTAAGCTGTTGACAATCGGAAAGATAATCAGAATAACAGCGATGCAGTGCCGATGGCGTTTCTGCTTTTCTATAGCAGGGGATCACCTTTTCATGCACCAGATAGGAGAGGATGGGCCGTGCCGCTTTTCGTGCTTTTTTGTTGATCTTTTTTATTTCATCCTCTTTATTGTTTGCTGTTGGGTCACGGTACAGGCGCACATATTGGGCAAAGTCCATGATCTTTTTCATTTGTTCGGGGAATTTTTTGTAATAAAGGCAGGGGTAGGCATCGATGCCTGTGCGGTTTCGGGACGGAATGATCCTGGCCGCAGTACATTTTTGCAGATAGGCATCGGCCAGTTCTTCCTTGTAACTTTTTTTCTGCGCAGCCGTGGAATGCTTCGACGCTTTTGTTTTTTTGCAATACTGTTTCAAGACAGAAGCTTTTTGCACATAGTCTGTCGCCGCTTCCTGCGAACGCTTTACCAGATGCCCCTTCCTGGACCAATCTGCAAGTTTTTTAAATGTCTTCAGGTAATAAGGATATATCTCTTTATCGCAATAAGCCGGTGTAAGTTTCTTTTCATCAGGGACAGAATCGGCTACTCTCTTGTACCATTTCGCTGCTTCGGCGGGACGATAGTTCAGGATATTCCGGTCATGCACTTTCTGTTTTTCGATCATGACTGCCATATTGTACGCTGCCTTGATGCTGCCTTCATCCTGATAGGCAATACGATAAAGGTTGAAGGCTTGTATGTATTCACCTTTTTTGTAGAGCCTGTAGGCATCATCCGTATAACCTGCCCATATGCCTGTCGATATCATCAGAAAAAAAAGTATTATCCTGCGCATTTGAAATCTCCATTCTTTGACATTAATCATATCATTATACCCTATTATTACCGTACCAACTAACATACTTCATTTTTGATGCTGTGATTTCGTTCATAATCAAGGCGGATTTTTGAAGGACTCGCCAAAGCGAATTCGAAAGGTAATAAGATAACAAAATTCGGAAGATCAAAAGATCAGTTTAATGACCGTATCGGAAAAGAGTATATCTTCCACCGGAGACATCATGCCGTACCAATCAAACCCGAACTTTTCATCCGTACCACTGGCAACAGTTTCGATACCGTAGTCTTTGGTAAGCAGTACACCGTCTGTTCTGCTGCTGAAGATCATGACATTGTCGGTGGTCTGCATGTGTTCAAAAAGATGAAGGTAGGCTTTGACATTGAGCATGGCGGCTATTTTTGGGCTTCTTCCGTAGAGTGCATGCACATAGTAGGTCCCTTTTTCATATATACTGCAAAAATCACTCTCATTTATGTCAAATTCACTTCGCTCATGATGGGCGATCTCTTCTGCTACATCGTTTTTGAGTTTGAACATGACCATATGACCAAGATGCTGTTTTTTGCGTTCAACGATATAGGCAAAAGTTGAAGGATGGGCGCACCATTGCTGCATTTTCTGCGGTGTGACACGGTAATACCCGGTCGCGTTGGTAGCTACTTCAATATCAATGATGTGTTCAATATGTGCTGCTTTGTCTGCAAAGGTATGAAGCGGATAAAGTGAGGGTTCCCGTGCGCCTCTCTGTTCGGGAAGGTTCCCTATAAGGTACTGATAATTCCGAGTGAAAATCCTGCTTAATGGTTCATAAAGAGCTTCATAGCGCTCACGGAGGATATCGTAGCAGGCTCCTTGATGAAAGGAATTTTTTTCAGCCAGGTAATGAAGCAGACTTCGTTTTTTTCCCAGACTGGGAGAAGTGGTTCCTGTTTCCCAACGGCTGAGTGTTACTGTATTTAGGGCTTTGAAATCATTTGAAAAATGTGAAAGTGCGACTACAAGGTTTTGTTGTGTCAGTCCCTGATCTTTCCGATATTCGGTAAGTAGTTGGCTTATCGTATTCACTCATTACTCCTCGATCTTTCTAAAATCTTATCATGTAT
>JALSTF010000261.1 GCA_026983895.1 Sulfurovum sp. | reverse complement strand
ATGCTATGCACGAGATAGAGAAGGTGCTGGATGCGAAGTGATTTTGAGCCTTACCGCATTGCAAAGGCAAAATTGAAATTGGCAGATGCGCTTGAAAAAGCGAAAATGCTGCTTGAAGAAGAAAAGGAAGAGGAGAAGGTGAGACTGGGAAAATATTCACTCTGGCAGCGTTTCACCCGTTGGCTCAAGGAGAAAAAAAGATGAAATGATTTTTATATCCATCTTTTCTTTTTCAGCCATGTATAGATAAAAAATGCCAGAGTGAAGTTGATGCCCCAGACCAGGAAATAGCCGTATTTCCATTCCAGTTCAGGCATGAATTTGAAGTTCATGCCATAGACCCCTGCGATGAACGTAATAGGTAGAAAGATCAGGGAGATCGCTGCCAGTCTCTGCATCGCCTGGTTCATACGGTTGCTCAAAAAACCCATGAGGAGCGTCTGAAGGTAACCGGTACGGTCGAGATAGGTTTTGGATTCGTTGATGGAAAAAGAGAGGTGCTCTTTGAGGTCGATGAATTCGTACTTGAGCTTCCTTCGGCGTTCGGACGGAAGATGGTTGTAAAGTTTGTTGACCACATCATTGGTCTGAACCGAAAGCTTGGAAATACGGTTGAGGGTGCGTCTGGCAAAGTACAGATCCATCTGTACTTTATGCTCATCGATCGACTCTGAAAAAATACGATCTTCGATCTCTTCGAGCTGATCATCAATGCTGTCAATGATCCACATAGTATGGTCGACCATGATATCGATAATATTGTAGGCGATATATTCGAGTGAATCATTCGGATGATAACGTTTGTAGAGTTTGTTGGTGATATGTTTGATAATGTGTTTGTCTCTCCCAAGAAACAGCAGAGTGTTTTTCATGAGAATAATCACGACATTGTCTGCATGATAGAGCAGTTGATCTTCTTCGTCCGGAACAAAATATTTCAAGATCAGCAATTTGAAATCGGCATGATCCTCATAGACGATACTCTGGTCTTCATTTTGGATATCTTCGATAAAACTTTCAGGGAATCCCTGGCCGTCCAGCCAGGCAATGATCTCCTGGTTGTTGATAGTGGTAAAGATGATCTGTTTTTTACTGCTGTCGAGTGTGATCTCGTCTTTTCTGTAGAGTCTGTCGGAGAAGAGGTACATGAACGGGTCCTATCGTATATTGGGTACTTAGAGATTTTTGGGATCGAGTGTATTGTCCTTCTTTTTGGCGGGATCTTCCTCCCGTCTCCAGGCATTCTTTCTTTCTGCCCGGTAGCCGACATAGAAAATGATAGAGATGATCACAGCCATCGCGCCAAAAAAAAGCATTACCGTAGTCATTTGCCCATGCTCCTATACATCCCGATGCATTTCACTGTTCACTGTGGCTTTCTCGCTGCCTGCTTCTTCTTCGTAGACCTTCACCCCTTCGAGGTAGCCGGAGATTTCTACCTCTTCGTAGGAGATACCTTCCGGTACGGCTTCAGAATGCAGCTGCACTGCACACTGCTTGTAGTTGGGTTCAAACGATTTAGGATCGAACTCGGGGATGGTCACGGCGTTGATGAGCTGTTCATTGAAGTGGAACGGAACAAAAATGTTACCCTCTCTGACCGTTTCACTTACTTTGACGATGACATCGTCTACGCGACCCCTCGTTCCTGAAATAGCGATACGGTCCCCGCTTTTTACTTTGAGTTTGGCTGCGTCTTTGGGGCTGAGATCGACCCAGGCTTCGGGAGCGAGATTGTCAAGGATACTGATGCTGCCTGTTTTGGTACGGGTATGGAACTGTTCTACAGTCCTTCCGGTGTTGAGGATGAGCGGCAGCCCCTGACACTGCATTTCACTCAGCGGTATCCAGTCGAGAGGAAGCAGCTGCGCCTTGCCGTCAGGAGTGGGACA
Organism: Sulfurovum sp.; assembly: GCA_026983895.1. Classification (GTDB taxonomy): domain Bacteria; phylum Campylobacterota; class Campylobacteria; order Campylobacterales; family Sulfurovaceae; genus Sulfurovum. Next base: position 4,190 of record JALSTF010000261.1, on the reverse strand, counting down.
GGGCATTTCTTCGGAGTAGAGACGTTTGGTACCCTGCGGCGCTTTTTCGTTACATGGCCACTGTATGCCGCCAAGCGCTTCGATGAGCTCATAGTTCATACCGCTGTAGTCGCACAATCTGCCTTTGCTGACACGTTTGATCTCATCAAAGGCATCACGCGGCTCATTAATATGATCGAACAACATTTCGTGTACACCGTCAAAATATTTGGAGAATTCCTTGACAATATGGAAATCGGACATACTCTTACCCAGCGGGTCGATGGCTTTTTTGGCATAGTTGCAGCGGCGTTCGGAGTTGGTGTAGCATCCCTCTTTCTCACTCCATGTCGCTGCGGCAAAGACCACATCTGCAATTTCTGCCGTATCACTCATAAAAGCATCCTGTACCACCAGCAGGTCAAGTTTTTTGAGCGCTTCTCTCAGGCCGTTCTGGTCGGGGTAGCTTACCAACGGGTTGGTCGCTACGACCCAGAGTGCCTTGATCTCTCCCCGGTTGATCGCATCGATGATCTGCGGGTAGGCATAGCCTCTTGCATCCGGTACTTTTTCGACAGGTACATTGAGGATGTCGGCGAATTCCTGCCTGTCCGAAGGGGAACTGTAATTCCTGTATCCGGGGATGGAAGAGGTAAATCCGAACTCCCGTGTACCCATGGCGTTGCACTGTCCGGTAATCGACATGGGGGCACCGCCTTCTATGCCGAGATTTCCCGTGATGAGGGCAAGGTTGTTGATAGCGGAGACGGTGTCGGTACCGATGCTGCTTTGGTTGACACCCATGGTCCATGCGCTCATAGCGGCATCAGCCTGTGCATAGATCCTGGCGAGGTTATAGAGTTCTTTGACATCGATGCCGGTAATGTGGGCGACTTCCTGGGGAGGGTAATTGGCCATGATATGTTTGCGGAACGCTTTGTAGCCGTTGGTACGTTCACGGATGAACGTCTCATCTTCCCACCCCTGTTCCATGATGATGTAGCACAGCCCGTTGAGCAGTGCAAGGTCTGAACGCGGTTTAAGCGGTACGAAAATGTCTGCCATCTGGGACGTTTTGGACTTTCTTGGATCGACCACGATAAGTGTGGGTTTTTTGCCGGTGAGCTTTTTGTTTTTGGCAATGTGCAGTTTCAAAATAGGGTGGTTGTCTGCGATATTCGCACCGATGAGCAGGATCACATCGGCCTTGGAGAAATCTTCATAGCAGCCTGTCGGCCCGTCACTTCCGAAGGTTTGTTTATAGCCCATCACCGCAGAGGCCATGCAGAGCGTGGTATTGCCGTCGTAATTGTTCGTCCCCAGCCCAAGCTGGGTGAATTTGCCCAGTACATAGAACTCTTCTGTGAGAAGCTGTCCGGTGGAAATGACAGCAACGGCACCTTTGCCGTGCGCGTTCTGTATGCGTTTGAATTCACTGCTGACCCTGGTGAAAGTCTCATCCCAGTCAGCAGGGGTAAGTGCACCGTTCTTGCGTATCAGCGGTGTGCTCACACGGTTGTCGGCGCGTACCATCTCATGTTCGCTGAGCCCCTTGGGGCAGAGTGTACCCATATTGACAGGGTGGGTTGGGTCTCCCTTGGAGTAGACCGCGTTGCCGTCTTTGACCCCTATGTACATACCGCATCCCACACCGCAGTAACCGCAGGTGGTACGTACCCATTTGTCGGGTGCTTTTGCTTTGGCGACCTTGCCGAAGATGGGGTCGTCCACGAGGGCGTATTTATCTTCTTTGATGTCGAGGCCAAGAAAATCTTTTGCTTTTTTGATGAGGCTCATGAAGTTATCCTTCTCTATTGCTGTATTATGCGTATTATAACCATTTTGGAAGGATATTGGATTATTTTTTGATTATTTTATGGGCAATTAATGCAGATAAAGGGTGACCTCTATGGCATCATCTCCACTATTGCGCTCGGTACGGTAGTTTCTGTAAGAAGCGATCCGTTCAAGGTTCTTTGCCTCCTGCTCACGGCTGACGATCACTTTGAGGGTATTGCCTTTGTACCCGTTGAGTACAGATTTGACTTGATGCATCATGTCGGGTATGGGAAGTTTTCTGCGAGGATCAAGCGGCATACCGCGTGTATCGAGGATACCGTCTTTGAGGTTTTTGGGGACTTGATACTCTTCCATAAGGCGCTTGGAAGAGGCTTTCCACGCTTCTTTGCTGAGATCTTTGGGACCGAACAGTGCACAGTGGCAGGTACCGTACTCTTCGATCTCGTCTTCGATGAACTCGCACGGGCACATCATCTTTTTGTCCAGCACGGTATCACCCGAGGGCTCAAAACAGGGGCAGTAGCGCTTTCCGAAGGTCGCTTCCATTTCGCATAGATTGCTTTTGAGGCTGGTGGTCATCATCCAGCTTGGGTTGAGTGCATACCCTTTCTGTTCACAGTATTTTTCCAGCCACCGTTGTTGCTTCTGGGCGGCTTTTCTGTAGGTGAAATAATCCCTGAAGAAGCCTATCATCATGTTGAGCATTTGTTTTTTCCTTTTTTGTGCGTATTGTACTCCGATGGGGCTGAAATATCTGCGTGCATCGGGTAATCTCCCTTTTAAGAAAATGATGTATGATGGAGACCATGAGAACGAAACAAAGAGACAAAATGAACGAACCTGTCACACCAACGATAGAGACCCTTGAAGCATTTGCCAAGAGTGCAGACTACTCACTGATGGATACGCTGATCCCCGATCCTGAAGCGAAGGAAGAGGGCATAGACCATGACCCCAGAGAGGTATTTTATGGACACTATGTCCCTGTCAAACCCACACCGATTGCCGACCCGAGCTATGTGGCGTACAGCAGGCAGTTTTTTGCCGAGCTGGGTTTGGCGGACGATCTGGTGCTCAGTGAAGATTTTATGCGACTTTTTTCCGGAGACCTCTCCGAGGCACCTGCACCGATGCGCAAGGTCGGATGGGCGACGGGGTATGCGCTGTCGATCTACGGGACGGAGTACTACCAGCAGTGCCCTTTCGGAACGGGTAACGGCTATGGGGACGGGCGTGCGGTTTCGGTCTTTGAGGGGGTGTTCGAGGGAGAGAGGTGGGAGTTTCAGCTCAAAGGCGGCGGACGTACTCCCTACTGCCGCGGTGCGGATGGGCGTGCGGTACTGCGCTCAAGTGTACGGGAGTTTCTGGCACAGGAGCACATGTACACACTGGGCATTCCTACCACACGATCGCTGACGCTCTATGTCTCCGGGAGTGAAACGGTACAGCGCCCGTGGTTTCGCCCCGGTTCGCAGTCGCGTGACCCTGACAGGATGATCGTCGAACCCGTTGCCATCACCACACGGGTCGCCTCCTCCTTCCTGCGGGTAGGTCAGTTGGAGCTTTTCAGCCGTCGTGCACGTAAAGGGGAACACCCTGAGGCAATGGCGGAACTGGAGAAGATCGTACGTTATGCGATATGGCGGGAGTATGGTGATGAGGTCGATACGGATCTGCCGCTCACTGAGCAGTTGCTTGCATTTGCAGCAGCATTTCGTGACCGTCTCGCCTCTTTGGTCAGTGAGTGGATACGCGTGGGCTACTGTCAGGGCAATTTCAACAGCGACAACTGTGCCGTGGGCGGATTTACGCTTGACTACGGACCCTTTGGGTTTATGGATGATTTTGACCCGCGCTATCAGCCCTGGACGGGTGGAGGACGGCACTTCTCTTTTTTTAACCAGCCTCAAGCTGCCGAGCGTAACTTCACCATGCTCTGCACGGCACTTGCGCCGCTGTTTGGTGATGACAAAGAGGCTCTGGATGCACTGGAAGCGATACGTCAGAGCTTTGGTGAAGCGGTACAAGAACGGATGGATCGGATGTGGACACAGAAACTCGGCTTGGTACGTTTGGACAGAGCATTGCTGCAGGAGCTCTTTACACTGATGGTAGAGACCCGTGTGGACTACACGATCTTCTTCCGTGAGCTCTCTCGCCTCCCCGAAACGATCGACCCGTTGATGCAAAGCTTCTACACCGTTCCCGATGAATCACTGCAAGATCGCTGGCGTGCATGGCTTTCGCTCTGGCACGAAGCGATTGACGCCTCCACACCGCAGGCATGGGAACAGCTTTCCATACAGATGAAACGCACCAACCCCAAATACACCCTGCGCGAGTGGATACTCGTACCGGCATACGAAGCGGCACACCGCGGAGACTACACGCTTGTCGAGGAGCTTCAAGAG
>JALSTF010000260.1 GCA_026983895.1 Sulfurovum sp. | reverse complement strand
CAAAGATGCAGTCTATACGATAGGCAGCAAGTTCAAACAGCGCTACATGATCCCTGCGACCATTAACGGAAAGAAGGATTACCGCCTGGGGAACTACCAGTGGAACACACAGACCGGAAAATGGCAGCACTTCAAACCTTACAAATACTGGTACCATGGCTCCTATCCGCACGACAACAAACAATTCCCTACTTCCACGACCTGTGACGGCTGCCATTTCACCGGCTACATGGCAACAGGCAAGCGAGTGGAGCCGGCCATCGCCTGCGAGAATTGTCACGGGCCGGGGAGCAAACATGCAGAAGATCCGGACAGTCCGGTATTCAAAGCCAGCCTGACGGACCCTATCCGGACCAATGAAGTCTGCCTGCAATGTCATATGAGGAACCGTGACAAGCGCATGGAGACCGAACACGCAACGGCCAAAGAGATGTGGATGAACGCGACCGACTACCCCAAAGGGTATGAGCCCGGAAAGCCGCTGATCAGCTACAAACTTCCTGCACCGTTCGCTCCGGGAAAAGGAACCAAAGAGTTCTGGCCCAATGGGGCAGCAAAGAAGAACAGAACACAAGGAAATGAATATATCCATGACCGTATGTATATGCACGGGATCACCTGTATCAACTGCCATGATCCGCATAAGCTGACCAATACCGCCAAAAAACCGCAGGGGAATGCAGCCTGTATGAAATGCCACTCTTTCGGTTCGCTTATCGGACCGCATCAGGACACCATCGAACAGCATACCCACCACAAAGCGGATTCCAAAGGTTCCCTCTGTATCGAGTGCCATATGCCCAAAACAGGAAAACATACGGGCAAATCTCCGCTGACAGTACGCTCACACCGCTTTGCCTTTACCTACCCTGCCGAGACAAAAGCCTACGGTATGCCTCCGGAAACGAATGCCTGCTATGCCTGCCATAAGGAGAGGACACTCGACTCCCTTCAGGAGGATCTGAAAAAATGGGGGAATCTCGAGTGGGAAAAACTTGAGTCTCCCCCTATCAATTGATTTGACTTCAATTAACCTTTTTGCTCTATAATAAAAGGTAAATAACGAGAAGGAAAACGTATGATAAATATTTTAATGATCGAAGATGATCCCGAATTTGCCGAACTGCTGAGCGAATATCTTTCTCAGTTCGATATCAAGATCACCAATTATGAAGACCCTTTTCTTGGTCTGAGCGCTGGCGTAAAGAAATACGACCTGATGATCCTTGACCTGACACTTCCCGGCATGGATGGTTTGGAAGTATGCGAAGAGGTCGTCAGAAAATATGACATGCCGGTGATCATCTCCTCGGCACGAAGCGATATCAGCGACAAAGTCAAAAGTTTTGAACTGGGCGCCTACGATTACCTTCCAAAACCCTACGATCCCAAAGAGATGTATGCACGTATCATGTCCATACTGGGACGTGTCCAAAAAGAGAAAGGCAGCCAGAATGCCATGCCCAAAAGTGATTTTGAGATCAAGGGCGACACCATTTACTTCAAAGGCCAGGCACTCTCCCTGACCCCTGCAGAATTCGAAGTCCTTTCCCTGTTGGTCAAGCATCAGGGCATCACCCAGTCCAGAGAACAGATCATCAATACTTCCGGTACGATGAGTATTGATTCACAGGGGAAAAGTCTCGATGTCATCATTTCAAAGATCCGCTCAAAGCTGGGGGACAACAAACGCATTCAAGCCGTACGGGGCGTAGGATACAAGCTTGTTTAAAAGCTTTAGATCACTCAAGAGCAAGATCCGGCTGATCTTTTCCCTTACACTGCTTTTGCTTGCCCTTCTTTTCGTTGCCTCGATCAAATATGACCGTGCCAAATATGAAGAGCACAATGAGATGCATGAACGCCTTGTCACCCACTATCTCTACAACTACTATCTGATCTATGGAAAGATAGATGAAGCCTATCTTGAATCACAGAATTTTTCTATCATTAAAGACAAAGCCAAAAAGGTACAGATAGAACATTATTTCAAAGAAAAGAACAAGTTCAAGAAATATGCCGTCGACTCCTACAAGCTGCAGCGTATCCTTCTTATCAACAATGACCGGTTCAAGCTTTTTCTAAAGAACAAGAACAAACCCAAATACCCGCTCAAGAGGATCATTGTTTTTACTATTGTCTTTCTGCTGATCATCCTGCTTTACTTTTGGGTCATCAAAAGCCTCAGACCGCTCTCCGAACTTAAAGAGAAGATCAAAACTTTCTCGGAAGGAAATCTCGATATTCGCTGTGCCAGCGAGAGGGATGACGAAATTGCGGAAGTTGCCAATGAGTTCGATCATGCCGTTACCATGATACGTGAACTCCTGCAGGCACGCCAGCTCTTTCTTCGTGCCATTATGCATGAACTCAAAACTCCCATCGCCAAAGGCCGGCTGATGAGTGAAATGCTGCCTGATGAGAAGAGCAGGGCACGTATGCACAGTATTTTTGAGCGCTTGAACCTGCTCATTGACGAATTTGCCAAGATAGAGAAGATCACTTCACGCAATTTTGAACTGCATATCAATCCCTATAAAATGTCTGACCTTATCGAAGCGAGTACAGATATCCTGATGATGGAAAACCCGGAACGCTTTGTCACGATCGATATTAAAACAGATTACATCATCAAAGCGGATTTTGAACTTTTTATCCTGGCTATGAAGAATCTGCTTGACAATGCGATCAAATACAGTACGGACAGACATGTCACTGTTACCATTGACAAAGACCATGTAGACGTTGCCAACAAAGGGGAGGCACTGCCTGAGCCGCTGGATCATTACTTCAAACCTTTCCATACTTCCAGAAGCGGTTTGGGGCTGGGAATATACATCGTTAAAAGTATTCTTGATATTCACCATATGGAATTATTATACCGATATAAAGAGGAAGAGGGAAGAAATATCTTTACGGTGAAATAGAGGGTATCTTCAGAAAAACCCGAAAGAGGAGGCAAAGCCTTCCTCTCCCCGGGGACTATCTATTCGTATCGGAGATCGTATCGGAGATCATGAACGCCAGTTCAAGTGCCTGGGAGGCATTGAGTCTTGGGTCGCACTGCGTATGGTAACGGCTGGCAAGCCCTTCAGGCGTAATGGCACAGGAAGTACTTCCCGTACATTCGGTCACATCGTTCCCGGTCATTTCAAGGTGAATACCTGCTGCGATCGTACCCATCTCTTTATGGATCTCGAAGAATTGCCGGACTTCGGACAGAATATTGTCAAAATCCCTTGTTTTGAATCCTGTAGAAGATTTCTCGACATTGCCATGCATCGGATCGATCGTCCAGACCACATGCTTTCCTGCATCTCTTACTTTTTTCAAAAGCGGCGGGAAGTATTCGGCTATCTTGGACGCACCCATACGAACGATCAAGTTGAGCCGCCCCTCTTCATTCTTCGGATTAAGCGCATCGATCAGTTCGATCAGCTCATCCTCACCCATACTCGGCCCTACTTTGCATCCAATGGGGTTGGAGATGCCCCTGAAGTATTCGATATGCGCTTCATTAAGGTCCCTTGTCCTGTCGCCGATCCAAAGCATATGCGCGGAACAGTCATACCATTCACCGGTCTCGCTGTCTTCTCTCGTCAAGGCTTCTTCATAATTCAAAAGCAGTGCTTCATGCGAAGTGTACAGTGTCGTCTGGTGCAGCTGCGGCATTGCCTCACTGGTCAATCCACAGGCTGCCATGAAATGCATCGCATGGTCTATCTTGTCACTGAGTTCATCATAACGCTGGCCAAGCGGATTGTCTTTGATAAAATCAAGATTCCACTGATGCACTTTGTTCAGGTCTGCCAATCCCCCTCGTGAAAATGCACGCAGAAGATTCAATGTCGCTGCGGACTGGTTGTAGGCTTTGATCATATTCTGAGGGTTTGGCACTCTCGCTTCTTCAGTGAATTCTACACCGTTAATGATATCTCCCCGGTAGCTCGGCAGTTTCACACCGTCCACCTCTTCAAAATCGGAAGATCTCGGTTTGGCGAACTGGCCTGCAATACGCCCGACCTTCACAACCGGCTTGCCCGTCGAGTACATCAGGACCATATTCATTTGCAGCATCAGCTTGAAAAGATTTTTGATCGTTGCTGCATTAAAGTCTGCAAAACTTTCAGCGCAGTCGCCGCCCTGGAGAAGGAATGCTTCTCCGCGGCCTGCTGCAGCCAGTTTTCTTTTAAGATTTCTCGCCTCTCCGGCAAAGATAAGCGGCGGATATGCACTTAGCTCCGCTTCTGTCTGCCTGAGCGCATCCTGGTTTTCGTAGGTTGGTTGTTGCTTAATGGGGAATGTTCTCCAGCTGCCTGGTGTCCAACTCATGATACTTCCTTAAAATAAATTGCAAAGATTATAGCTGAAAAAATATGAAAACTCTATGGATAGGAAAGAGATACTGAAAAACTCTTAAATAATCCTTTGTTTTTTTACCCAAATATCACTTTTTCACATGGTGAATAAGATGTGAACAACTCATATTAAAAAATGAAACCCGTCTATCAGGGAAAGCGTAAATTTATAAATTTTTTTTATCTTTTCACAGAGTGAATAAGCGGTGAATAACTCTGATTCGCTTCAAAGTACGCTGTAGCGGGCTTTAACACAAAAGTGTTACTTTTTGGCAACAAAAGTAACGAAGTTCGCCCATTGAAAAACGGTATCCACCGATCTGAATCCTGCTTCTTTGCACATGCGGATATTTTCTTCTATCGTAAAGGGGATCAGAACATTTTCCAGTGCTTCGCGTTTCTGTGCGATCTCATAGTCACTGTAGCCCTGCGTCTTTTTGTAGGTATAATAGATATCGATCATCTCTTTGTCGAGGCGCTTGTCCCCAAAGACCACTTTTTCCGAAAATATGAACATACCGCCATCGTTAAGACCGTCATGCAGACGTTTGATCAGCGCTATACGCTGCATCGGCCTTATGAACTGCAGTGTGTAATTGGCCACGACAATATCTTCGTTATGGTATTCGTAGGACATCATATCTGCCAATTCAAGATCGATAGCGGCACCGAAAGCCTGACATTTCTGTTCTGCACGCTCCAGCATGGCCGGGGAATTGTCAATACCTTTCAACTGCATTTTCGTCTCCATCCTGCTGTGCAGGTCCAAAAGGAATTTGGCAGTGGATACTCCCAGGTCAAGTACTCTTTTCCCCTCTTCCTCTTCTGCCAGTATGAGAGAGACCGCCAGCCTTCTTACCTCATCATAAAAAGGAACCGAACGGCTGAGCATATCATCAAAGACAGAAGCAACAGCCTGATCAAATTCAAATTTTTTCTCTATAGGTTTTTCAAATACTTTATCTTTCATGCCTGCCATTTTAACACAATTTGCATACTTCCTTCTCTTAAGTAGGGTCCAATAGATATTACTTGATTGTAATATTTGAATTACAAATATTTAAAAATTTGTATATTTTTACTTAAACTAAGAAAAAAATCTTATAATATATGCAATTTATCCCGGAATGTTTGAGAATACTTAATGATTCTCATGCATATTCCGGGTTTCTCTTTGTAGCTTTTTCTGATACAAAGATAGATCTTAAAGGGTGGGGATGCAGCAGTTAACCGTACTTGTCGTGGATGATGACAGAATTTCGACATCCATACTCAACCATATGCTTGATGCCTATGCTGACAGGGTCCTGATCGCTTCAGATGGGGAAGAAGGGCTGAAACTCTTTAAAAAACACCGTCCGGAAATTGTCCTTTCTGATATCAATATGCCCCGTATGGGCGGCCTTGAAATGGTCAAAGAGATACGTGCGATCGATGAGCATGTCAAGATCGCTATCTTTACCAACTTTGAAAACCGCGATATTCTTCTCAAAGCGATCCAGTATGGTGTCAACCAGTTCTTCTCCAAACCTTTCGAAGCGAAACTCTTTTCCCAGGTCCTCCAGCATCTTGTCGATGATGTCATGGAAAAACGCCGCATAGAAGCTGAATTGACGCGACAGGAGAACATCCTTCATGCTATCAATCAAATGGCCCACAGTTTCCTTCAGCAGACAGATTGGAGAGCGGCACTGCGCCAGGAGATGAAACATCTCAAAAAAGCAGCA
>JALSTF010000259.1 GCA_026983895.1 Sulfurovum sp. | reverse complement strand
TCAGATACGATCCGTTGTGGGCAAACCCGCCTTGCCTGTTCTTGTCCTAAAAGCCCTTGGGCTTTTCATACTAAGTTACATTCATCCCTTCGGATTCGACTGGTTCAAGCCCGAACTGGTATTCGTTGAGAGTGACCTGGGCATCTATAAATGGCAGTTCGCCCTGATCCTTTTTGCTATGGTTCTGAGTCTATGGAAGAGGCAGCTTCTTTTCCTTTCCCTGATCCTTTTGGCATGGCAGCCTTTGCCCGATACCGCCGCGGCATTGCCAAAAAACATAGCTTTGGCCACTACGCATACCTCCGTAGAAGAAAAGTGGGACAAAACACAGCATCCTTCACAGTTCAAAGCGATCTTGACGCGTATAGACAGGGCGATCGATAACCATAAAAGCCTGATCATCCTTCCCGAATCGATCTTCCCTCTCTTCCTCAACTATGACAGAAAATGCATGGCACAATTGAAACGAAGGGCCAAGAAGATAGCTATGGTGCTCGGCGGACTCTACTGGGACGGGAAAACACCTCGAAATTCTGCCTATATCTTCACACGGGACGGAAAGATCCGTATCGCCAACAAGGTACTGCTGGTTCCTTTCGGAGAAGCCAATCCCCTTCCCGATTTCCTCAGCGACTGGGTCAACCGTATTTTTTACGATGGCGCTATAGACTACAAAGCCGATGCCCATGTCACGGACTACACCATCGATGGTATCACCTACAGAAATGCCATCTGCTTCGAAGCGACCAGTGAGCGCCTTTACGAAGGAAAGCCAAAACATATGATCGTACTCAGCAACAACGGCTGGTTCACCCCCTCCATCGAACCGACACTGCAAAAACTCCTTTTGCAGTACTACAGCAGAAAATACGGAACGACCATTTACCACGCTGTCAATATGTCACCCTCCTATGTCGTTGTTTCAGGGACTGCTGTTATGACCGCACCGGCCCCATAATATGCAGGACTGAAGGTAGTGCTCATCTCTTTTAATAAATATTTGCTATACTTACTTTCATTATATCGGGGAAGAGGGGGACAAGCAACATCAATATGAAAAAAGTGAAAAAGTATACGATCATTGTTGCCGATGACCACCGTATTGTGTGCAAAGGCATAGCGTGCACTATCAAAAATGAAGAGTGTCTTCATATTCAAGATGAAGCAGCCTCTTTTGCCGAACTCTCCGATCTGCTTTTACGAAACACGTATGATCTTCTGATCCTTGATCTTCAACTGGGCGACAGAAACGGTGTTTCCATCGTAAGGGAGATCAGTGACCGATTCCCCGATATGAAAATACTTGTATTAAGTGCGCTTCCGGACGATCCCTATGCCATCCAATCTATCCATGCAGGTGCTTCAGGCTACCTGAACAAAGCTACGCTGCTTGAAGATCTGCACTGCGCTATAGACAGTATTCTGGAAGGGGACATCTATCTTAACCGGCTTTATATGTCCTCATTGCCTTACGGCACACCGCTTGAAAAAACATCAAAAAATACGCTTGCCTCCCTCTCTAAACAGGAATTTGAAGTGTACCAGCTGATAGGGAAGGGTCTGTCATACAAAGAGATCGCCCAACGTCTGGGACTCCATACCAAAACTGTCTCAACCTACCGTATGCGCATTCTTGCAAAACTGGAGCTTTCCAATACCACCCAGCTTATTCAGCATGCTTTGCGGAATATGTAGAGCACCTCTGATAATAGGTGTCCTGTAAGATTTATCTTACAGACAGACAGTTCAATTTTATCTATAATATGGCAAAGAAAACACAAAACAAAGGGAACAAATGGAAAGCAGAAGAATATTACTTGTAGATGATGTAGAGTTCAATATTGAGTTTGAAGACAAGGTCATTCAATCGTTTATGAAAGAAAAAAAGATCGATATCCAGATAGACACCGCTACCTGTGTAGAAGAAGCTTTGGACAAGATCGCCGAGAATCCACCCTATGATGCCATGATCATTGATATGAACCTGCCGGACGGATCCGGTGTCGAGATTGCCAAAGCCGCTTTGAAAAAAAGCGAAGAGACCCGTTTGGCTGCACTAACTATCTACCCGAGTATGTATGAGAACGAAAGGGCTTTTTTCGACCTTTTCCTAAGAAAACCGATCATGCCCCATTCCTATAAAGCGAACTTTGCCCATTTGCTGCGCATATGACTTTATTGACAGAAAAAGCGAACGTCTCCTCATGAAACAAAGTGTACCAGAGGATCTTTATACCCAGCTTGGCCAAAAGATTTCTCTGACGTCTTCCGGCCCAAATTTACTTGCTCTGTATTATATCGCATTTGACGATCTGGCCTATCTCGATGATGTCATGGACCGGATCCAGGAAGATTTTCTTATAGAAAAAATAGACAAAAAGATCCATTCGCTGCTTGACGCTGCCGATTTATACAGCAAGATCGGAGCCTATCAATATATCATTGCCCATGATGTAGAATCGGCCAAAGATGCAGAAGAGTTTGCCAAGCACTTCATACATACTTTTTCCGAACCGTGCATCATAAATTCCCACATGTTCTATCTGTTCGCCTCCATAGGGATCAGTCTCTATTCTATAGATGCGCAAACCATTGATGAATTGATCAACACGGCGAAAAGCACTATGAAGCAGGTACAGAAAAAAGGGAAAAATCTTATAGGGATGGGGCAAACCCAGCCCACATTTGCTTCTTCAGAACTTTATGCTTCGATCATGAGGGATCTTCCTGCTGCTTTGGAAAATAATGAGATCTATTTTGTGTATCAGCTTCAGTATGCCATAGGCACAAAACGTTTTACCGGGGCAGAGATCCTGGCACGCTGGGAACATCCTCATTATGGTCCCATATCCCCTTCTTTGTTTATCCCCATTGCAGAACAGAACGGCATGATCGCACCGCTGACCATACACTCTATCATCACTGCTTCCAAGGCTTTTGAAGTACTTCAGGCAGAAAGGATCCATGATTTTACCCTGTCTGTCAATATATCTCCCTCTTTCCTAATGACCAGCCAGTTTAACGAAACCATCAAGTTTCTTACTTCCAATTATGCACTTGATACAGAAAAACTCCGTTTTGAAATCACTGAAGAAGTACTGATGGACCATACCGACTATCTCAAACAGACACTTTTAACCCTTAAACAATATAACATCAAAATAGAACTGGATGATTTCGGTACCGGATACACTTCCCTGAAACATTTGGCCTATCTTCCTATCGATGCTCTCAAAATAGACAAATCTTTTGTTACCGATATCGACACCAGCGAAAAAAAACAATCCCTTTTCAGAGCGATAACGGAGATGGCTCGCGCACTTGACATGGAAGTCATCGCAGAAGGTATCGAAACAGAAGAGGAGCATCAATTCATTCAAAACTTTCCGGCCATTACTGCACAGGGCTATAAATATGCCAAACCTCTTCCCCTGGAGGCAATGGTCAAATGTATTCAACATACTTAACAAAGTTTGTAAGACTATCCTTACAGACAAAAACAAAATTATGCTCTATACTTTCTCTAATTTTAATGTAAAGAGTCAACATGCAATATGCTGTTTTAACAAAATGTACAAATTTGGATCTATTGGCGTTTACGCCTACGATCATTATTGGCTTTTATACCGCAGGAAATGAAAAACTCTTTTCAGCAAATACAGAGCACTTCAAACAAGCATTTCCCCATGTGGACATACTGGGCTGCAGCAGTGAAAGCAATATAAACGATATCCTTCCCCATGTAGATCATTTCCAGTGCACCTATCTCTGTTTAAATATAAAAAAAGAGGCATATGCCGTTTCCATCATTAAAGCCGGGGAAGATACAGATTTATATCCTTTCCCCGACAACGATCCTGCCGCCATTATCTTCAGCACAGACTACAGTGAACTTCTTGACAACACTCTTGAAACACTCAATCAAACAGAAAAATCCCCTACTTATATCGGAGCTATCGCAGGAAGTTCACTGGACTCAGACCATACGCCTTCCCTTTTCTGTAACGGCACCTATTATAAGAATGATGCCATACTTCTATGGCATATCAATCAGGAGTTCTATACACTGTCAGGTATTTCACTGCATGATTTCACCCCTGTCGGATCTGTCTTTGAGGTCACAAAAACCGAAGAGGACAAGATCGTAGAGGTGGATTACAAACCAGCCCTTGATGCCATTGAAGAGATGACCGGCCCTCTTGCCCAAACAAATATCGATGCTTTTGATTATCCGCTTTTTATCGCCCCCAAAAAAGAAAGCGGGGCATTTCACACCCCTCTCTCTTCCATAAAAGCCATAGACCGGGAACGAAAAACGATCGAAATTTTCAAAAAAACTAAAGCAAGAGCCAAATTCAGGGTCGGTATTCCTCTCAGCAGGGCAGTTCAGGAAATGCAGCTTAAAAAATTTTCCAGATTCCGTGCGGAAAATGCCGTAGCCCTGCTGTTTGTATGTATTGCCTACAAATACCACTGGAGGAACTTTGAACCTTTGTACCTTATGCGTATAGCGCATGCACTCAAACTTCCGTTTATAGGGTTGCACACTTTTGGGGAGATAGGGCCGCTGAGTCTGGATGACGTTACACAGATACAGAACCAGACCGTTACGCTGGCTGTACTTTCCGAACGAAAAGAGGTGAAATGCGTTTTTTAAAACAGGACAAAGCCTATATTGCTGAGCACATGATATCGGTATTTCATCTTAAAAAATATCGTGCCTATTATTTTTCCACCTTGCTGGAGAACGCGATTTTTCGAAAAGATCCAAAACTGTTCTATCTTATGCAATACAGTCTTCATTTTCAAAACAACCCTGACTACTCACGAAAAGTAATGTACTTCGCTATTGATATGTCCCGCTATCTGCTTACACAGGAACAGTACAAAGACATGCATGACGAATTCATGTCATTTATTTATCAATTGTTTGATGCGATCTTTATACAACGCTGTGTCTATGCCCAAAAAATTGAACAGCGGAACAATACCGTTCAAAATATTTTACAGCATCTGAGTACACGCTTCAACGAAACACTGGAAACCCAACAGCTGATGATAGCGAATATTTCCCATGAAATGCGTACCTCTCTCAATGCTATACTCGGATATATGACCCTGTTAGATGAAAAAAACCTGCTTGAGGGGGAAGACAAAACTTTCCTCTTCAAAGCGATCAACGCCGGTACGACATTAAGAACACTTGTTTCAGACATTCTTGATCTCACCAAAATAAATGCAGGGCAGATGGAGATCAAAGAAGAGTACTTCTGGATTGACGAAATGGTCATCAAAGCCATTGACAGCCTTTCCATAGAGCTCCACAAGAAAGCCTCTGTTGATTTTCAGACAGAAATCGGTTTCTTCCCTATGCAGGTTAACGGAGATTATCAGCATATTCTTGAGATCCTGACCAACCTGCTCAGCAATGCGATCAAATATACGGAAAAAGGCACGATACATTTAAGCGCCAAAGAGGAAGCGACAGATGAAAACAATCTATCATTGCATATTCAGATCAAAGACAGCGGTATCGGAATGAGCCCTGCACAGCTTAAAGAGATATTCAATCCTTTCAGCCGTTTTGAAACACAAAAAGCAGGCGGTGTTGGCCTGGGTATGCATATCGCCTCAAAACTGGCACAGCAGCTCAATGCATCGCTGACCGTTGAAAGTACATTGGGGGAAGGCAGCACTTTTGACTTTATCATACCGCTTAAAAAAAATATGTCTACGCATCTGGAGCTTCATGGTCAGACAATCTGTTTTTTCTGTGACCAGAGTACTTCCTATACCTTCTCACAGCGCATCAAATTCCTAAAAGACCTCAGCGCCGATGTTATCAGCTACCAGGAAGAAAACACATTTATAGAATATCTGATCCAAAACAAGGAGCATATCCCGGATATTGTTTCCATTACCACAGATAAAGACAACTATAAAAAATATGATGCACTGATCAACTACCTGAAAACACTTCCCCAGTACCAGGAAAGCTACTTTATCGCAGAAATGACTTCAGGAGAGCTTTCATTGCGTCATTTTGACAGGATATATGACCATTTCGCCACCCTGAATACCTTTACC
>JALSTF010000258.1 GCA_026983895.1 Sulfurovum sp. | reverse complement strand
CGGAGCTTGTTTCCTTGTTTTTGGTGGATGATCTGGGTGTAGGTGTAGAGTATGTTCCCTATACCTGTGTAGATTCCTATAATGAAGTGGTGGTGGATGATGTAACCAACATAAATGGAGAATTTACATTTGCCGTGGGTGACCGCTGTACTTTCGACCTGTATGGTTTCGCCGGAGATGTTCTCAATCCGCTGTATATTGCAGATATCGATGGCTTCGGAAAAGATGATATCCCTTATTCCTGTGATAACCGCATTGATTTTACAGACGGAGTGACAGATTTTGACGGATGGTTCGCCTACCCTGTGGATGCGCATTGTAAATTTTACTTTTGATCTGTATTGTGTTATACTAATTTGAGTAAACAGAAAAAGGAGAAATAATGAAAAAGTTATTGAGTTTAGCGATAAGCGGAATGGCAGTTCTCATGCTGAACGGATGCGGAGGAGGCGGTGTCAGTGACGGAGGTATAGATAATCCTACGCCGACACCCCCTGTTTCGACAGTAGATAAAGTTGATATAGCTAATTTGTATGAAGGATATGAGGTCAACGGTGTGAATGACAAGGGAGATGATATAACATTGGATTTTTGTCATAATTATACCTATGTATATTATAGGGGAAATATGCGATTCAGCGGTAATTTTTATGCAAATTCCGAAAGTACGAAAATAGATATGTACGATGATGATGGCGGCAGTTATATTATAGAAACATATAACGGCTTTTTGGAAGTGGGTGAATATTATGAAATCTATGATGTCCATGATGAAATCACAGTTGAAGAAATAGTTGAAATAGACTGTTAGGACAGTACATGTTTCCGTATGGGCATGGGGAACATGTATCAAAATCAAGTAGAAAAAAGAATAATTCTATAAGTGTGTAAAATAAATACATAAAAGCATAACGCTTTTGTTACAAAATTGCTTCCTTGACTCGTTCCCACGTTGTATGTGGGAATGCCTGCATTCGTGACACTGAACACGAAAAAAAGAGAAGAAAATTCCCCCTTCACCTCCCGATAACCACAATTTGGCTAAAATATCTCCAATTTATACGCAGGATATTTTACTATGGATATTAGAAAATCATTTTTAGACTTTTTTCAGAGCAAAGGGCATAAACTCGTACCGAGTTCTCCGCTGGTACCGGATGATCCGACGCTGATGTTCACCAATGCAGGAATGGTGCAGTTCAAGAACATTTTTACCGGGGAAGCACCGATCCCGAACCCGCCGAGAGCAACCTCTTCGCAAACCTGCCTGAGAGCAGGCGGAAAGCACAACGACCTTGATAATGTGGGTTACACTGCGCGCCACCATACGCTCTTTGAAATGCTGGGGAACTTCTCTTTTGCGGACTATTTCAAAGAGGAAGCCATCGCCTATGCCTGGGAGTATATCACCGATGAAAAATACCTGAACCTGCCGGTGGAAAAACTCTGGGTGACCGTACATGACAGTGACGATGAAGCACACGATATCTGGAAAAAGTACATTGCCCAGGAGCGCATTATGCGTTTCGGGGACAAGGACAACTTCTGGCAGATGGGCGACACCGGCCCGTGTGGTCCCTGTTCCGAGATCTTTTACGACCAGGGAGCAGAGCATTTTAACTCTGAAGAGGATGTGATGGGCGGTGAGGGTGACCGTTTCCTTGAAATCTGGAATCTTGTTTTTATGCAGTATGAAAGGGACGAAAGTGGTACGCTGACACCACTTCCCAAACCGAGTATCGATACGGGTATGGGACTTGAGCGTGTGGTCGCCATCAAAGAGGGTGTGCTCAACAACTACCACTCTTCTCTTTTTATGCCGTTCCTTGACAAGATAGGCGAACTTGTCGGCAAACCGTATGACTATAAAGCCCCCAACTCTGCTTCCTACCGTGTTATTGCAGACCATTTGCGTTCTGTTTCCTTCCTTCTGGCACAGGGTGTCAACTTTGACAAAGAGGGGCGCGGCTATGTGCTCAGGCGTATCATGCGAAGGGCGATCCGGCATGGATACCTTCTGGGGCTGAGGGAGCCTTTCATGTACAGGCTTGTTGATACGCTTGTCGATCTGATGGGCGGACAGTATGACTATCTTATCAGCCGTTCCGAAGCGATCAAAACAGCGATGAAGATGGAAGAGGAACGCTTTTTCGACACTATCGAGGCCGGGATCAAACTTTTCAACGAAGAGTTGAAGAAGACAGAGGATGTCTTCGATGGCGAAGTAGCCTTTAAACTCTACGACACCTTCGGTTTCCCGCTTGATCTGACGGAAGATATGCTGCGAGAGAAAGGCATCCGTCTCGATATTGATACCTTTAACGCCAAAATGGAAGCACAGAGAAACCAGTCCAAAGCCAACTGGAAAGGGACAGGAGATGCTGCGACAACAGGTGATTTCAAAGCGCTTAAAGAGCAGTTCGACCATAATGTCTTTGTCGGTTATGAGACGACAGAGACTGAAACAAAGGTTCTGGCACTTTTGGATGAGAACTTCAAACAGACCGATGCTATCGACGGCAAAGGCTGGGTACTGCTCGAGAAGACACCCTTCTATGCTGAGTCAGGCGGACAGGTGGGCGATAAAGGCGAACTTCTCAACGCTCAACGCTCAACGCTCAGCGCTTCGGTGCTGGATACAAAGAAGTTCCTGGACCTGAATCTTTCGGAAGTAGAAGGAAAGCTTGCTGTGGGTGATGCGGTTAAAGCGACTGTGGACAGCCGCCGCGCAGAGATAGAAAAGCATCACTCGGCAACACACCTTTTGCATGCCGGTCTCAGAGCTGTTTTGGGAGATCATATCGCACAGGCGGGGTCACTCAATGATGACAGAAGACTGCGTTTTGATTTCTCCCATCCCAAAGCGATGACTGCCGAAGAAATTCAAAAGGTGGAAGACTGGGTCAATGACAAGATCAGCCGCGCGATCCCGAGAAAGACAGAGATCATGAGTGTGGATGAAGCGAAGAAGTCGGGGGCTATGGCACTCTTTGGGGAAAAGTACGGTGATGAAGTGCGTGTGGTGAGTATGGGAGATGCCTCCATTGAGCTGTGCGGCGGTACCCACGTGGACAATACCGCACAGATAGGACTTTTCATGATCACCAAAGAGAGCGGTGTGAGTGCCGGCGTCAGACGTATCGAAGCGATCTGCGGCAGGGCAGCGGTTGAAAAGGTCAAAGCACTCAGAGAGGAGATCTCGCAGATCAAAGAGGAAGTCAAGAACCAGAACCCGATCGCGGGTATTGCCAAGCTTAAAGAGCAGGTCAAGACGCTTAAGAGCGAATTGGCCTCTGCTATGAGTGCGACGCAGAAAGAGTTGGGTGCTGTGGATGTCAATGGTGTAAATGTCATCGTCGAAGAAGTAGACACAGGAGATATCAAGTCGATGATCGATGAGGTCAAGAACAAATACGACAATGTTGCCGTGATGCTTTTCCAGAAGAAAGGCAACAAGGTACTGCTGGCGGCCGGTTCGAAGAACACCCCGGTCAAAGCGGGGGACTGGATCAAAGCGATCGCACCGATCGTCGGCGGAGGCGGAGGCGGACGACCAGACTTTGCACAGGCTGGAGGAAAAGACCCCTCACAGATTACCACGGCGCTTGAAGAGGCAAAGACCTATCTGGCTGAGATGCTTGAGGGCGGGAACTAAATGAAGAGTGCACTGGTGGGTTTTTTCGGAACCTATGCCCATGAGATCGTTTTTCTGCATGTACTTTCCGCCTTTGTATGGGTGGGAGGTATGATAGCGATCCGTTTTGCAGTGCATCCTAATCTTCAGCTTATAGAAGACCCGAAAGTCAGGCTTGGCCGTACCCTGGCTATTACAGGCAAGTTCTTTCATCTGGTCATACCGTTCATTCTTTTGATCATCCTGACCGCCGTTTTAATGGCTGTGGGACTTGGTTTCCGTATCGCTGCAGTGGATGAGGGCGGAAACATTATCAACGAATCCGCCTATGCGCTCTACCAGATCGTCCATATCAAAGAGGTGGTCTGGGTAGTGATGACAGCGAATTTCACATGGATGTATTTTAAGCGCAGAAAAGCCCAGAAGCTTTTTGATGCAGGCGATCTTCCCGCGGCGAAGGCTTCGGTGGCATTGATCCCGAAACTGCTGCTGCCCATCAACATTGCCCTGGGGATCCTGGCACTGTGGCTGGGGATTACCTTGAGAGGATTGTAGCCGTGAAGAGTAAGCAGATAGCAGGTAGCAGTGGTCGTGTTTGTCTTTGTTCGCAATCTGAAAGCCGGGCTTTGCTGCTGAAAAAATTCGGTATTGATTTTGTACAGAAACCGGCTGATTTTGATGAGGATCAGATCACTGCGACACTTGCCAAGGACTTCGTTTATGCCGCAAGCAAAGGAAAGCTCGAAGCGGCTCAGCGTCTGTATGGACTGGAAGCCCCGCTGCTGTGTGCCGACTCGGTCGTAGCGGCTGCGGATGGTACGATCCTCCGCAAGGCAAAGGACAAAGAAGATGCCAGGCGCATCCTTCTGAAACAGAGCGGTTCGACCATCTCCATCGTTTCAGGCTTGCATTACAGAAGGAAAGATCTGCTTTTCATCGATGTCTCCGCGACCTATTATCATTTTGCTCCTTTTGAAGAGGAGGATCTTGAGTCTTATCTTGAGAGCGGACTGTGGCAGGGGAAAGCAGGTGCCTGCATGGTCGAAGGATTCTGCAAAAAGTATATTCTTTCCGTTGAAGGCTGTGAAAGTACTGCCATGGGATTGCAGGTGGAGACACTGCTGCCATGGCTTTAGAAGTACCTTTAACCGCAGGGCGGGCGTTGCCTATCATGCGGGGGAACGTGTATGTACCCAAAGCCGATGCCGAAAGGCTCAAAGAACACAAGGAACCTCATGTATGAGAATGAGCTTCATGCACTTAAAAAAGCTGGACGTTTCAGGGAACGCAGGCTTTTTGATCCTTTGCTTACGGATCTTGCATCAAACGACTATCTCGGATTGGCTGCTGACAAGAGCCAGTTTGAAAAACTCTTCAAGCTTTTGGATACCTATGAAGTCTTTTCTCCCAAGGCAAGTATGCTGGTTAACGGATACCATCCGCTACACCAGCATTTTGAAGAGACACTTTGCGTGCTTAACGGTTTTGAATCGGGTCTGGTCGTCGGTTCCGGATTTTTGGCCAATATGGCGCTTGTAGAAGCACTGGTACGCAAACATGATATTCTCTTTATGGATGAGGAGTATCATGCATCAGGTATGATGGTTACAGGGCTTATCAAAGAGAGGGTGGTCTTCTTCCGCCACAACGACAGCAATGACTTGAGAGAAAAAATAGCACAGCACCCTGCCAAACGCCGGATCATAGCCGTGGAAGGCGTGTACTCCATGAGCGGGGAATTGTGCCCCAAAGAGGTCTTTGACATAGCCGATGAAACCGGAGCACTGCTCATTGTCGACGAAGCCCACAGTTCAGGGGTACTTGGGAAGAATTTACTGGGTGTATTTGAGCATTATGGCATAGAGGTGAAAGAAAATCATATAAAGATGGGTACCCTGGGCAAAGCATACGGCAGTTACGGAGCCTATATCCTTGCCAGCAGGGAGATCATCAGTTTCATGGAAAATCGGGCCAAGCCGGTCATATATTCTACAGCCCCTTCCGTACTCGATACGGCTTTGGCACTTATCAACATTAAAACGATCAGCAAAAAAGCTGCCAAATACCGTGGAAAGATCGACAGTCGGCTCCAGATCGTTGAAGAGATCCTTGGATTAAGAAGGGAAAGTCTCATCCTCCCTCTCCCCATGCAAAGCAATGAAAAAGCGCTGAAGATGCAAGAACAGCTTATGAAAAAAGGCTTTCTGGTCGGTGCGATACGACAGCCTACCGTGGCTTCTCCCATACTGCGGATCATCCCCAGACTCGGGGTTTCAAAAAAGTCATTGAAAGAGGTGCTGCATCTCATTAGCGATACTACGTTACAATAATATTAGGGCACCTCTAATAATAGGTAATGCTCACAATGGGTTTTGCAAATGCAAGATTTTGCAAGAGGCTTTCAAGTCCTAGCCATAGCTAAGATGAAGGAAGCATCTTGTGAAAGATTGCGTTTGCAAAGCCCACCCTGCGGGCATTTCC
>JALSTF010000257.1 GCA_026983895.1 Sulfurovum sp. | reverse complement strand
CCGTCCTCACGGCCCTGGTATTTGCGTGCATAGGCGCACCCGACGGCATTGGGGATCTGTCCGCCGACAATGGCATCCCCGCCGTAAAAGAAGTGCGAGGGGTCGAACAGGTGCATCGACCCGCCTCTTCCCCGGCTTACGCCGTCCGCTTTCCCGAAAAGTTCTGCCATGACCGCTTTGGGGTCCATCCCCCGTGCGATGGCCATGACATGTTCGCGGTAGGTGGTAAAGACATCGCCTTTTTCAAAAGCTTTCATCGCTGCAACGCTGAAGCCTTCCTGTCCGATGTCCAGATGCAAAAATCCGGCGATCTCACCGGCCATGTAGTGCTCTTTGGCGGCCAGTTCGAACTTCCGTCCCAACACCATCTCATAGTAGATCTCTTCTGCAAGCCGTTTGTTCATCTTTCCCGCTCCTATGCCATATGTTCGGAAAAATAATCCGTCATTTTCTGCAGGGTATCGACCTCGCCGTAATCGGATTCGGGCACTTCGACACCGAGGGTATCGTTCAGTGCGGTAAGAAGGCTGAGGAAATCGAAAGAATCGATATCGAGTGAGCGCTGTATATTTTCATTGTCGGGAATGGTATCGCCTTCATGTTCCGGTGCGATCTCGTAAATTGCTTCTATGATCTTCTGTTTTATGTCGTCTTTTGTCATTATAGTTCCTCCGGTTTTTGTAAGAGTTGGTCGAGCTTGTCTAAAAAGAGTGCGCCGGTACGGCCGTCTGTGGCACGGTGGTCGCCCGCAAGGGTGACCTGTACCACTTTGCGTACGGCAAGTGCGTCACCTACCACCCACGGTGCATCTACGATCTTTCCTATGCCAACGAGTGCGACCTGCGGCGGATAGATCACGCCGTATACGCGTTCGACACCAAGATCACCGAGATTGGTGATGACGATGGTCTGCCGGTTGATTTCCGAACTGCGGAGTTTCCCGGTACGTGTGCGGGTGATAAGGTCGTGAAAGGCTTTCATTGTTCCGTCAAGGTCCATGGCCTGTGCATTCAGAAGGGCAGGGGTGACCAGTCCTCCGGTACGTTTGGCGATGGCGACCCCCGGATTGATCTCTTCGGATATCTGAAGGGCATCCTCTTTCCAGAAGCCGTTGAGTTCGGGTACCGCCTGCAAGGCTTTGACCACGGCACGGATCATCAGTGCGGCAGGCAGGATGCGGTCTTTGATACTGCGTTTCCTGTTCTGTGTTTCGAGCCATTTCAGTGCCGGTGTCAGATTGATGGAAGCGGAGAGGTAGTAGTGCGGTATCTCTGCATTCGAACGGCTCATCGCCGCTGCGATCGCCTGGCGCATACTGTCGGAACCGCCCCGTTTCTTTTCGTTGGATGCGGCTGCCGCTTCGACTTCCGCCGTGCCTATCTTTCCCTTGGCTTTTGCGGCAAGCGCATCGAGATCGACACCCAGTTCCCGGGCTCTTTTTCGTGCTGCCGGCGATATTTTAACCTCTTCTGCCGTGCTTTTTGATACTTTAGCTTCTGTGGCAGGTTCTGTTTTCTTTGTCTTGGGTGTTCCCGGTTCTTTTTCTGAAGTTTCAGCCGCTGCCTCTTCTTTTTCGCCGCCGCTGAGTGCTTCAAGTTCTTTTTCCAACGACTGGGATGTTTCATTTTCTCCGCGTATCAGGGCAATGGGTGTTCCCACTTTGCATGTTGTTCCGGGTTTCACAAGCAGTTTGTCAATGACACCCTCTTCGAAGACTTCGACTTCGATCACCCCTTTGTTGGATTCCACTTCGGCGATCACCTGGTCTTTGCTGACCTTGTCGCCTTCTTTGACCTTCCACTCCATCAGCGTACCGGCATCCATGTCGGCACCCAGGCTTGGCATTTTAAAAATACCCATAATGTTCCTCCTTATTTCTCAAGTGTAGAGGTGTCACCCTCCGGCAGGCCGAGTTCTCTTGCTTTGAGCAATCGGCGCATGATCTTTCCACTGCGTGTTTTGGGCAGATCTTCCTGGAATTCTATCTCTTTGGGGGCGACTGCGGCGCCCAGTTTTTTCCTCGCGAAACCGATGAGTTCCCTTTTGAGTTTCTCGTCGGGTGCATACCCGCTCTTGAGCGAAACGAATGCTTTGACGAGCTGGCCTATGAGCGGATCGGGTTTTCCTATCACCCCGACCTCCGCTACGGCGGGATGTTCCATCAGTGCGCTTTCCACTTCAAAAGGCCCGACCATGTGCCCGGAAGTCTTGATGATGTCATCGGCGCGTCCGACGAACCAGAAGTAGCCGTCTTCATCTCTGTATGCCAGGTCACCGGAGATATACCAGCCTCCGGCAAAACTGTTTTTGTATTTTTCTTCATTGTGCAGGTATCCCCTGAACATGGAAGGCCATCCCGGTTTGAGGGCCAGGTCCCCGTCTTTACCCGCTTCGGTGATCTCAGTGACGCTTCCATCTTCATTTTGGCGGACGACAGCGGCGACGATACCCGGCAGGGGTTTCCCCATCGAACCGGGTTTGACATCCATACAGGGATAGTTCGCGATCATGATGCCGCCGGTCTCGGTCTGCCACCAGTTATCGTGGATGGGCATTTTGAGCTTCTCCACACCCCAGATGACCGCTTCGGGGTTGAGCGGTTCGCCTACACTCTGGACCACACGCAGATGCGAGAGGTCGAAACGTTCAAGCGGATCGATGTCAAGACGCATCAGCCTGCGTATGGCTGTCGGTGCGGTATACCAGACATTGACCTTGTAGTCCTGCAATATCCCGTACCAGCGCTCGGCATCGAATTCGGCTTCATTGACGATATTGGTAGCCCCGTGCAGCCATGGCGCGATGATACCGTAGGATGTACCGGTCACCCAGCCCGGATCGGCCGTACACCAGTAAATGTCATCTTCATGCAGGTCAAGTACATAGGCACCGGTCACCCAGTGCGTATAGACAGCTTTGTGCACATGGATCACACCTTTGGGCATACCGGTCGTTCCGCTGGTAAAGTGCAGCAGGGACATATCTTCGGGGTCGGTAGACTCTATTTCAAAGGTATCAGATGCTTTTTTCATGAGTGAGGGAAGCGAAAGGACTTTTTCGTCCACATCCTCTTCGGCATCTATCAGCAGGATATACCGAAGGTCGGGCAGCGCATCCAGCTGTGGTGCGATCTTTTTCTCGTAAAGCCGTTTGGTCGTGAGGAGTCCCTTGGCATCTCCGCGCTGCATACGCTGCAAAATGGGTTCGGGACCGAACTGTGAAAAGAGCGGGCACATCACACTGCGGTTCTTCAGTATCCCCATCGCTCCGATATAGAGTTCCGGAAGGCGTGTAGAGAGGGTATAGATACGCTCTCCTTTTTCAAAGCCCAGAGTTTTGATGACATTGGCGAACTTCGCGCTTTCCTTTTTCATCTGGGCATAGGTAAAGATGCGTTCCTGACCATCCTCACCCAGCCAGATGAGGGCGGGCTTGTCGGCCAGAGGACCATTGGCATGGCGGTCTATGGCTTCATGGGCGATGTTGAGGCCGCCGGACGGGAGTCCTTCAAAGACCTTGTCGAGATCATCCCATTTAAAATGCTCATAGGTTGTTTCATAATCGGTCATATTCAGTTGTTTCAAAAATGCTTCGTTGTCTTTCCTGATCCTTTTTTCTTCCATTACATTTTTTCCTTTGCAATTTGATTATCTTAAATAGAGTATAATCCAAAATAGTTAATAGGCTATAAAAAAGAGAAAATATGTTTAAATGGCGTTATATTGAAAGTAAAGCATCGTCAGCACGATGGAACATGGCAGTGGATGAAGCATTGCTGCGTACATTTAAAGAAGGGGACCTGCCCATCTTCCGTCTTTACGAATGGGAAGAGCCCTCTTTGAGCATCGGCCGTTTTTCCGATCCTCTCGAAGTACTGCACTGGGAGTCGGTTGAAAAGGCAGGCATGGCGTATGTGCGGCGCATGACGGGCGGCGGTATTTTGGTCCACGGGGATGATCTCTCCTACACGCTGATCGTTCCGGAATCTTTTGCCAAAGAGAACGGTGTCCGTGAAAGCTACCGTTATCTCTGCGGTTTTCTTCTCGCTTTTTACCGAAAGATCGGGGTTGATGCGGATTTTGCGGGAGAGCAGGGCTGTCGGCTGGCACATACAGAAGTGTGTCTGGCGGGTAAAGAGCGTTATGATATAGTGATAGACGGACGCAAGATAGGCGGAAATGCCCAGAGGCATACACATGAAGCTATGCTGCAGCATGGCAGTGTACCCAAGAAGATAGAGCGCCGCTATTTTGAACCATTTTTCCGGAAAGAAACAGGGTTTGACCAGGCTGTGACACTGGAACAGCTGGGTATCGCTATGGACAGTGAGCATGTGCGTCAGGTACTTAAAGCTTCCTTTTGCGAAACTTTCAATACCTCTTTGGTTCCAGAGGAACTGTCTGAAGCAGAAGAGGCATTGGCCCGGAGGCTCTATGAAGAAAAATACAATACGGAGGTATGGAATGTCCACGCAAAAAACAGCGTTCACTAAACCGGAGTGGCTGAGAAAGAAGATCACCCTGAGCAGTCTGAGAGAAGTAGAAGAGATCATCGCCAAAGGGAAACTGCATACGGTATGCCAGGAAGCCATGTGCCCCAACATCGGCGAATGTTTTTCAAGAAAGCAGGCGACCTTTCTCATTTTGGGCAAAGAGTGTACGCGCCGCTGTACCTTTTGCAGTGTTTCCAAAGACCTCCCGATGGCTCCCGACCCGGAAGAGCCCGGGCATATTGCAGAGTCTGTCGAAGCGATGGGGCTGCGGCATGTGGTCATTACCAGCCCGACCCGCGATGACCTTCCGGACGGAGGTGCCGAACATTTCGCAAAGACCGTAGAGGCCATTAAAAGTATGGACAGTACGATCGTGGTGGAACTGCTGATACCGGACCTGCAGGAGGATGATGCTGCCCTGGAGACGATCGCCCATTGCGGTGCAGAGATCGTCGGGCACAATCTTGAAACGGTACCAAGGCTTTACCATGTACGCAAGGGTGCAAAATATGAACGTTCATTGCGTGTACTGCAAAAACTCGCCGCGTTCAATCCGGACATCCGGACCAAAAGCGGTATCATGCTCGGTCTTGGCGAAAGGGAAGAGGAGGTGTTTTCACTGCTTCAAGACCTGCTCGATCACCAGTGCAGGCTGCTGAGCATAGGGCAGTACCTCTCTCCTTCGAATGCGCATGAAGCCGTGGTAGAGTTCGTACCGCCGGAACGTTTTGAGTTTTTCCGGCAGAAAGGTATGGAAATGGGGTTCGACTATATCAAAAGTTCCCCCTATACCCGCAGCAGCTATATGGCAGATGAGTATCTGAAGGGTTAAGTACAGTTGATTTTGTAATCTAAAAAGAGGCTTTCTGTCACTATTTAATGTTAACTTTTGTCAAATTTGTTTTTTGTTTTGGTGTTTTCTCTGGAGCTTTTCGTTGTGTTTGGAACTGTTGGGATAACGGCTATCGTGAGCAATAAATTACCGCTAGGTAATTTATTCGTCTCCTCGTATTTGTTGTACTTTTTATTCTAGTAAGTTCATACTGTTCTGAATACTTTCATCTATAAACTTAAAAAGCTCATTTTTATCATTAAGAGCTTTTAAGTATTCCGTTCTATGTTCGTTCTCAATAAGAGGTGGAACGATATTGTTTTGAATAGCTTGAAAAGCCATTATTAACCTTCCAACTCTTCCATTACCATCAGCAAATGGGTGTACTCTTTCAAATAGAATGTGAAACTCTGCAATATCTTCTAAACTCATAGTGTTACTATTAAATCTATAAAGTAGATTTTCTAAATCATTTGATATTTTATTAGGTGCCGATAATTTTATATCTACACCTTTGATGTATCTCTCATCTAGTCTATATGCTCCAATAGGTTTAGAAACAAATTGAGGGGACACTTTTAGAGCATCTTCAAACATAATGGCATGAATATCTTTTATAAAACTACTATCAATAATGTTTTCTTTGTTAGTAGCCTCACGAACTATTACATCATAAGCTTTAGCAAAACCCAAAATGACAAGTTGTTCATGTAATGGTTTATCTCCAGCAGTATTCCCATGTTCAAGTAACTCTTTTGTTTCACCAAAAGAAAGAGTTGTCCCTTCCATCGCATTTGAGTGATGAGTGATTGAAATACGAAGT
>JALSTF010000256.1 GCA_026983895.1 Sulfurovum sp. | reverse complement strand
ATATACCAGATCAATGCCGGCAGGGCAATACCGTTCAGCCATGCCAGGCCGATATAGGCCAGCCCCGGCAAGAGGGAGAGACCGATCATCAGCAAAATATGTTTTTGCAAAAATGTATAAAAATTTCTTTGGTTCATTGTTTTCATTCTAACACTGCTTTATCTCAACTTTCTCTAAAATATTTTACACGATCAGCATGATCCATGCCGTACCTATGGTCAGAAAGACCAGGGTATTGACCGCTGTGACGATACCGCCGATCTTGTAAACCTCACCGGCCTCGATGTATCCGCTTCCCGTGTAGATCACGTTCGCGGAGGATCCCTGTGGTGTGATGATGGCATTGAAGTTGGTAGCGAACAGCAGCATGTAGGCCATCAGTTCCGGAGGAACACCCGCTTTCAACGCTACCCCGAGAAATACCGAGAAAAGTGCCAGCATCTGCGCCGTCTGAGAAACAAAAAAGTAGTGGATCAGTACATACCCTACGATCAGTGACACATAAACGACCGGCCAGGAATAGCCTGACACCGCTGTGGAAATATGGTCACCGACCCATCCCATAAAGCCCAGTTCATTGAGATATTTGGACATGGCGTACAAAATGGCGAACCATACCAGTGTCCCCAGTGCATTTCCTTCACCTCTGAGGTCTTCAAGCGTAAAGATATTCGTCAGCATCAAAATACCCAGACCCATGAATGCCACCGCCGTCTTGTCCAGCCCCCAGCTGCCGGCCATGACCCACAGAGTTACCATACCTATGAATGTCCCTGCCATGATCCACTCATTTCTGTGTACCGGCCCCATCTTATCAAGTGCTTCCTGTGCGATCTGCGGTGCTTCCGGTGTCTCTTTGAGTTCAGGAGGATAGATCTTGAAAATGATCCAGGGGACAAGGAGATAGAGCACAAGTACCGGCACCGAAGCCGCCAGTGCCCAGGAGCCGTAAGAGATGTCTATGCCGACCTCTTTGGCCATTTTCGCTCCGGCAGGGTTCGCTGCCATCGCAGTGAGCCAGAGTGTAGAGGAGAGGGTCAGACCCGCCATGGAAGTCATCATCAGGAAGGCACCGATCTTCCTGCGTGACCCGTCGGAGACTTTTGAACCGCTGTCAGCCGCCAATGCATTCACAATGGGAAAGAGGACACCTGAACGTGCCGTATTGCTCGGAAATGCCGGGGAAATGAACATATCCGCCGCAACAATGGAATACCCCAGTTTCAAACTGGAAGTCCCGAACTTCCGGATGATCAAAAAGGCAATACGCTTTCCAAGTCCGGATTTTATGACCCCGCGTGCAATAAGGAATGCCACGATGATCAGCAGAATAAAGTCTTCCGAAAATCCGCTGTATGCCTGTTTGGTCGTCAATGTCCCGGTCATGACCACCACGGCCAGAGCAATAATGGAAGAGGTGAAGATCGGCATGGCATTGATGATCACCGCATAGATCGCTGCGATAAAAACAACGAAAAGATGCCATGCCTGTGTTTCAAGACCCGAAGGCGTAGGCATGAACCACATCAACACACCGAGGAGCAGTACAGAGAACTGCAGCCAGTGCTGTTGTATTTTTTTCCCTTTAAGATGTGACATATTTCCCCTCTTTTTTAAAATTCTTATTTAATTCTACTATAATTAACTATAATTTCAATAAGTATCCATAGGATGAGGGGGTGAATCATGACTCACGCTGAACAGGTCAGGAAGATCTTGTTGGCACTGCTTTTGGGGGGTATCGCTTTTGCCGGTATGTTCCCTTTCTTTACTTTTCCGCAAGCTGCAATGGTCGCCATTATCGTTCTTATGGTCACGCTTTGGACCAACGAAGGACTGCCGCTCGCCGTGGTTTCCCTGCTTCCCATCGTACTCTTCCCCGCTGCGGGTATCCTGACGACCAAGGCGACCACCGTGAACTATGCCAACCCCATCATCTACCTGTTTCTCGGGGGTTTTCTTGTTGCCATAGCGGTCGAGAAGACCGGCCTGCACAAAGTCATCGCAAACCGGATGCTCACGCTTTTCCCCAGCTCCACCAGAGGGATCATCTTTGCACTGATCATCACTTCCGGGCTGCTCAGCTCCGTACTTTCCAATACGACCACCACCCTGCTCCTGCTGCCCATTGCACTCTTTCTGACTGAAAATGTCAAACTCAAAATGCGCCTTGCCCTGGGTATTGCCTACGGAGCGAGTATCGGCGGTATCCTCACCCCCATCGGCACCCCGCCGAACCTCATCCTCATGGGGATCATGGAAGAGATGGGGATGCCGGCGATCCCTTTTGCAAAGTGGGTCTATATCGTCTCTCCCCTTGTGCTGGTGATGTTCATTGCCGTAGGCTTCATACTTAGTCTGGGGCTAAAAGATATGCATATCGACGAGACAGGCCTGGGCAAAGAACCCCTTACAACAGAGCAGAAGAAAGTGGTGACCGTTATCGTCGGGCTGATCGCCATGCTGCTGATCAATGCACCCATAAAACCTTATTACAGCGGATTGGGGCTGAGCGAACCGGGTATTCTGCTTTCTGCCGGTCTGCTCCTTTTTGCACCTCCTTTTGCCATCCTCAACTGGATGGAGGACAAAGACAGTATCCCCTACCGCATCATGTTCCTTTTTGGAGCGGGTTTTGCCATCGCAGCAGCCTTTACCAAAACCCATCTGGCCGGTGTGATCGCATCCTATCTTATCAGCTTTTCGCACATGCCGCTGCTTGTGTTCATTCTCATTATTGCCACAATGATCACTTTTACCACGGAGATCACCAGCAATACAGCACTGATCTCCATTATGCTTCCCATCCTCTATAAAGTAGCGGAACAGACTTCTGTCAATCCAACGCTCATCATGCTCGTAGCCACAGTCTGCGCCTCCTATGCCTTCATGCTGCCTATCGCAACACCCCCCAATGCCATTGCCATGAGTTCCGGGGTCGTAAAGATCAAAACGATGGCTGCCTACGGTATGGTATTCAACATCATAGGTATTCTCCTCATCGTCACTATCGCCAATCTTTTCTGGGTCAAAGTGATCTGATCGGGGGTATGTGGCCTATTCTTCAAACAGGATCGTGAAGCAGGCGCCGCCTTTTACATTTTCTACCATGAGTTTCGCACCATATTTCTCGGCGATCTGGGTACTCATGTAAAGGCCTATGCCCGTACCTTTTCCTTCTTCTTTTGTCGTGACATTGGCTTTGAAGATCTCGGGAAGGACTTCTTCGGGGATCCCTCCCGCATTGTCTTCTATCATGATCTTTCTGCCTTGCGCATCACGGTGCAGGCGTATGGTGATCGTACGTGTCCCCTCAATGCCGTTGTCGTTAAAGGCATCTTTTGCATTGTTGATGATGTTCAGGATCAAGTGTTTGAATTCGTTCTTCGATCCGTGCAGTGTGATCTCTTCCTCTTTTTCGATCGTTACCGTGATACGGTTCTTCATGAACTCGTCTTTGGTCAGAAAGAGTACAGAATCGATCACTTCGGAGACCGTGAAGTCTTCATGGGTTCTGTTCGGACGGAAAAAACTTCTGAACTCGTCAAGCGTATCGACCATATGGCCTATCTGTATCTGTATGTTCTCTCTGAATTCATCCACGTATTTCTGATCGACGACACCTTCTTCAAAATCGCTTTTAATGATCTCGCTGTACATACTCAGCGCATTCAGAGGCTGTTTCCACTGATGGGCCACGGCATCCATCATTTCTCCCATTGCTGCCATCTTCGACTGCTGTATCAGCAGTTTTTCATTGGTCAGACGTTTTTGTATCTCCTCTTTTTCTCTTCTCTGCGCATCTTCCAGCGCCAGTGTCCGACTGTTCAGATTATATACCAGCTGGCCGATCTCTCCCTTGTCGTGACACTCAAGAAAGCGGTAATGCCCATCTTCCTGCAAGCTGTTCTCCAACTGGGCATTGACGCTTTCAAGCGGTTTGACAAAAGATCTTTTCAGCAAGAGATACCCCAGGACCGTCGCCAGGATCGTACTCAAAAAAGTGATCCATATCATCATACTGTAGTGCGCATTGACATCCTTGAGTACGACACCCTTCGATATTCCTACGATCAGGCTCATCCCTGTATCTGAAAAGTAAAAGATGGCCAATACACTGTCCGTTCCCAGCAAAGCATCTTTTTTAAGAAAATAGGTCTCCGTCTCGATCGTCCTTTCTTTATGGTGCATGATACTCGCGATCATTTCAGCATCATCGGTATCGATCTCAAAACTGCTTTGTGCAAGGGAAAGAGCCATCTTCCTGCATGGAGCCCCCACACTCTCCTGCCGTTTTAAAATATTCTTTTCTATAGCCTTCACGATGGGAAGAAGTTGAGGATCTTTCACGTTATAGATATTTTCTTCTCTGAGTATCCTTTGCACACGGGGGGATTTGGCGATGAAAGTACCTCTTCGGTCGATGATCATCATATAACGGTCGTCATAGGCTTTTAATCTTTCCATATAATGCCCCACCTTCATATCGATACTCGCGACACCAAGAAAAGTTTCTCCTCTGTACAGGGGAGAGACCACAGTGATCATTCTCACATGGGTCACCGGATCGGTATAGACTTTTGTCCAGAATGTTTCTCCTTTTTTCAACTGTTTTCCAAGTACGTAAAACTCCATTTTCCAGTACTTTTTGGGCGTCTTTTTCAGATAATGCTTTACCAAATGGAATGTTTTGTTCTTGTCTCTGTTAAGAAAGATCACCGCATCTTCTGAAGAGGGATCTATCACCTGAGGATCGAACCATACCCCGCCGCTGGGCACATGTTCGTCACTCATCGCATTCATGAATGCAAGGATGAATACACTGTCCACTTTTGTATTTTTGTATTTTTCCGCTGTCATTGAAGCCAGAATACTCACACTCTCTTCCATCTTTATCTTGCTATTGGTCATTTGATCGACAAGGCGGATGGTACTCAATCTGGCTTGCTCAATAGCATTTTTTTCGATCTGGCTCTCTTTGAGTACAGAAAAACTCGTCATGATAAAAAGAAGGAAAAAGAGACTGACAAAAGTGAAGAAACCGATAAGCTTTACTTTGATACTGTCATACCATTTCAACGGATTCTCCCTTGCATTTATAATAGGTAGCTATATTGTAACAAAACTATATAAAATTATAATTTTTGTTTTTTAGATATTCCAACGCTTCCTCTCTGTTGTTTATCTTCCCTTCCATTTGCAGGGCATAGACTTCATCGAGGATCTTTTTGAATTTCGGTGACGGCCTCATCCCCAGTGCTATAAGATCCCGGCCCCGCAAAACATTGTCGAGCGGCCTGTTGTGGACCTTCAGGCTTTTTGCTTTTTCAAGCAGCCATTCCCCGGCTTTATATCTGCCGTGTTTGGCCTCCTCTGTCGTACGGCCGAAAAAATCCGCTTTGGCGACCAGCACCAGTTCTTCAATGTTCACCTTCGTTGCCAATCTTCTGATCGCTCCGGATTTGGTGCCCTGCTTGTAAAACTGCGACGGTTTGAGATGGTGCTCCACCAGAGGCAAGATGCTTTCAATGAAGTCATGCTCATCGCTTAGACGATACATAAAGCTTCGGGTAGGCTCAAGGCCGGCTGTTTCGTGGCCGATGGCACGGACTTTGGAGTGAGGAAGTAGGAGTGAGGAGTGAGGAGTGTCGGTATGCAGTACTTCCGTACTGCTTTGATCTATTTCGATGGTAGTCATCGAAGGTTTTCCGAGATCATGGCAAAGCACGGCAAAAAGGAGTTTTAGCTTTCCTTTTTCACTCCTCACTCCTCGCTCCTCACCCCAAGGGCACTTCTCCCTCCGGTCGGGCGCACTCCTCACTAAATGTGCCATCGCATCGATACTCATCATGGTGTGCACCCACACATCCCCCTCCGGGTGCCATTTGGGGTCCTGCGGTACACCGATGAGTGCGTGCAGTTCGGGAAAATAGCGTTCGAGTATGCCCCACTCCCGCATGAGTTCAAAGCCGATCGAAGGCTTGGAGGCTTTGAGCAAAAGCTTCTGCCATTCCAGGTACACCCGCTCTTTGGGAAGTTCTTCAAGCATCCCCTCACCTACCATCTTCTTGCACAAAGCGGCAGTCTCTTCTGCCACCTCCATTCCAAAACGTGCGGCAAACTGTACGGCCCTGTAAACACGCAAAGGATCCTCGACGAATGTTTCGGCATCGATATGACGC
>JALSTF010000255.1 GCA_026983895.1 Sulfurovum sp. | reverse complement strand
GTACGGCCTCCGGAATGGCAGCTCTCTTCTATGCGATCGCCAATGTGGCTGAAGCAGGTGACAACATTGTCGCAGCCAAACAGGTTTATGGGGGGACCACTACACTGACGGGGCATACGATCAAGCGTTTTGGCATAGAGACACGCTACTTTGATGTGAACAACCCCAGCGAGATAGAAGCATTGATAGATGAAAAAACAAAAATCATCCTTTTTGAGAGTATCACCAACCCTAGTATAGATGTGGCTGATATAGAGGAGATAACCGCTATAGCCAACAGGCATAACATACTTACCTGTGTCGATAATACGGTAGGTACACCTGTGCTTTGTAAGCCATTTGAGCATGGTGTGGATTTGACGGTGCATAGTACGAGTAAGTACACAACAGGGCAGGGGCTTGCGCTTGGAGGTATCATCGTGGAGCGTGAGCATTTGGTAGAAAAGATTAAAGGCAATGCACGCTACTACCACTTTAATGAACCAGATGAGAGTTACCATGGGCTTGTCTATAGTGATTTGCCATTGCCCCTCTTCACACTGAGGGTACGTTTGGCATTGCTGCGTGATCTTGGTGGTGCTCCCAGTCCGTTTAACTCCTGGTTGCACATACAAGGATTGGAGACTTTGCCGCTTCGTATGAAACAGCACTCAAACTCTGCGCTTAAAATAGCAGAATTTTTGGAAGCACACCCAAAAGTAAGCAAGGTAAACTACCCTGGGCTAAAGTCCAGTACTCAGTACCCGCTTGTGCAAAAGTATTTTAAAAATGGTATGGCTTCAGGGTTACTTTCTTTTGAAGTAGAGAGCAAAGAAAAAGCGCAGCGCATCGCTGACGCAACAGAGATTTTTTCTGTAGTGGTAAACATAGGTGACAGCAAATCCATCATTACCCATCCGGCCAGCACTACCCACCAGCAGCTTTCTGCACAAGAGCTTATCGATGCGGGTGTGCCCGGAGGACTTGTCAGGCTGAGTGTCGGTCTGGAAGATACAGAGGACTTGATAGCTGATCTTGAACAGGCTTTGGCAAAAGTTTAAAAAAGTGCTTAGCACAGAGGGGCGATACACTACCTAAGCGCAAATTGGATAAAATAAGCCAATTTAAATCCAACAGCCAAAGCAGTTTATGAAAATTGAAACAAATATAGCACATTTCAGTTCACCGCTCTATCTTGAAAGCGGACGTATATTGGAGCCGTATGAGATCGCATACGAAACGTATGGGGAATTGAACGAGGATAAATCCAATGTCGTGCTTGTCTGCCATGCTTTGAGCGGTTCGCATCATGCGGCCGGTACGTATGAAGGGGATAGGAAGCCGGGATGGTGGGACGGTCTCATCGGTGACTCAAAGGCGATCGATACAGCGGAACATTTTGTCATCTGTACCAATGTCGTTGCTTCCTGCTTCGGAAGTACAGGTCCTATGAGTGAAAGTTATCCTTCCCTGGAGCCTTACCGGCTTAAATTCCCTGTCGTGACGATCAAAGATATGATCAGAGCACAAATGCAGTTGCTCTCATCTCTGGGAATTTACCATTTGAAAGCCATTATAGGTGGTTCAATGGGGGGGATGCAGGCACTTCAGTTTGCTGTGGACTACCCCAATCTGGCCGATCATGTCATCTCTCTGGCCGCCACCTATGCTACACGGCCATGGACCATTGCCTTCAACAAAGTAGCAGTAGAAGCGATACGAAGGGATCCGCGTTTCGAGCATGGAAACTATGCAAAAGATGCCTTTGCGGAAAAGGGGCTTGATGGCCTCGCCATCGGACGTATTGCAGGCCATATTTCCTACCTTTCCCCCACATCTATGGATGAAAAATTCGGACGGAATTATGTCAGTAATGATGGTCTTTTTGAACTTTTCGGACGCTATGAAGTGGAGCGTTATATGGAGTACAATACCAATAATTTTGCCCGTATCTTTGATCCGCTTTCCTACCTTTATATCGTCAAGGCGATCAATACGTTCAATTTGAGCAGAGGGTATGATTCTCTGCACGACGCGATCATGAGGATCAAAGCGCAGGTACATCTGATCTCTTTTTCCTCGGATTATCTTTTTTTCCCTTCGGAGATGGAACATATTGCAAACATGATGCAGCGCAATGGCCAACCCTACAGCTACATGGAAGTAGCGAGTGAATACGGGCATGATGCTTTCCTTGTTGAACTGGACAAATTTGAAAAGACTATAAAACAGGTACTTGAAAATGGGAGAAAAAATGAAGCATAAGACATTTGAAGAAAAACTGGCCTATTCAAAAACACTTTTGGAAAAACTCATGGATCCGGAGATCACACTGGAAGAGTCGGTAAAACTGTACGAAGAGGGTTTGAAGACGATCAAAGAGGCACAAAAACTCATTGAAGATGCCAAAACGAAGATCACTGTGATCGAGCAGCAAAATCAGACCCTTACCGAGGATACATAAAATGGCAAGCCCAAAACAACTGGTCGTCGCCGCACTTCAGCTTCCGACACTGGGAATGAATGCGACACGGCTGGAATTTTATCTTAAACAGGCGTATGACAGAGGTGCGGACCTCATACTGCTTGGAGAGTATGTGCTCAATCACTTTTTTAAAGAGTTCGCCATCATGGCACCCAACATGGTCAAGGAGCAAAGCCGGAAACATATGGAACTTCTGAAGAACCTTGCTGCGAAATATGACATCGTTTTCATCGCACCCATTATTGTCACCAGAAAAGACGGTTATCATAAGACTATCGTGAAAGTCACTTCCAAGCATACAAAGTATTATGAACAGCAGATCCTTCTTCCTTACGCACACTGGAATGAAAAAAAGTTCTTTGCCAATAAGATTACGCCTTTAAAAGCACCGATGACCTTTTCTATCAATGGTTTCAAGATCATGGTCATGGCTGGTTTTGAACTGCATTTCGACCCGTTCTGGCGGGATGTGACACAGAAAAAGATCGATCTTGTGCTTCTTCCTACAGCTTCGACGTTCGGATCGCACAACCGCTGGAGGGAGATCATCAAGACCAAAGCATTCCTGCATGGCTGTTTTATCCTCAGGGCCAACCGTCTCGGCGAATACAGTGACAACGAGGTCAAATGGAAATTCTATGGTGACACGATGCTGGTCTCTCCTGAAGGCGAAGTGGAAATGATGCTCGAAGACAAGGAATCAATGCTTGTCGAAGTGATCGATAAAAAGGATGTACTCGACCACCGAAAGGCTTGGCAGTTCGAGAAAGCACTCAAGGAGCATAAGGCATGACACCGGAAGCATACTTCAATCGTCAGATCCAACTCTGGGGAGAAGCAACCCAGAAAGCATTGCAGCAGAAAAAGATTGCGATCATAGGTGCCGGGGGGCTTGGATCCACTCTTGCCATGGCATTGGGGACATCGGGTATAGGAGAGATCCATTTGGTCGATTTCGATACGGTCTCCAATCATAATATACATAGACAGATCGCATTTACCCTGGAGGATGAGGGAGAAAACAAAGCCCGATGCATTGCCAAACTTCTGGAACGGAAAAATCCTTTTGTCAAAGCAGTTGCCTTCGATATGCCTTTTGATGATTTCAAGGGAATGGGGAATACTTACGATCTTATTTTGGATGCTACAGACAATCTCCCGGTCCGGGGAGAGATAGACAAAGTCGCCAAAGCGACAGATACTCCCTGGATTTATGCCAGCGTAGAAGAATTCAATGGTCAGGTTTGTTTCTTTCAAAAGGCTGATTTTCAGGTTTTCAATATTTCTGATCATAAACCCGGAGGGATCGCCGCACCCATAGTGATGCATATCGGTTCTCTGCAGGCGAATCTGGCATTGCGTTATTTGGCAGGTCTGCCGGTGGTCGCGGATAAGCTCTATTATCTTTATTTTAATGATGAAGGGGAGTTGATCACCCAAAAATTTGGAATGCCAAAAGCATAGTAGTGCTACAATAATACAAAAATGGAAGGATCTCGTATGAAGTTAAAGATTGCATTGTCTTTCATAGCTGTAATATTGATCGTCGGATGTACGCAGGAAACACAGAATTCACTGAGCCGCTCTTTGCAGAACTGGACAGGGACGAACGGAGTGCTCGACATCTATGCGGGCAACAAACTGGTACATAAATTTATCAAGATAGACAAGGTTTCGACAGCCTATGGAAGCAATGACGGGAAAATGAGACCATACCGATACGGATACGGTGTGGATGATCTCAATTTCAATGGCAAGGCTGATCCGGGAGAGAAGAAAGTCTATTTCGAATTTTCGGACTATTCGACATCGTATGTATTTTATGAAAGAAACGACAAATAAGGAGAAAAAAATGGCAAGAATCATATCAACAGAAGACGCACCTAAGGCAATAGGCCCCTATTCACAGGCTATAGTAGCGAACGGATTGGTCTATACATCAGGGCAGATCGCTTTGATGGCAGACGGCAATATGGAAACACGGGGTGTTGAACAGCAGACACATCAGGTCATTAAAAACCTTTTTTATGTGCTTGCTGCTGCGGGAGCACAGTTCTCCGATGTCATCAAAACGACGATCTATCTGACGGATATGAATGATTTTGAAACGATGAACAAGGTGTATGCACATTATTTCGGTTCGCATCAGCCTGCACGAAGTACAGTAGCGGTCAAAGCACTTCCAAAGGGTGCTTTGGTCGAGATAGAGTGTATTGCATTTGCTGACAGACACGTTGATTTTGGATAAATAAACCACTTTAAAAAAATATTAAACATTGTTTGGGTATAATCTCGAACTTTTTAAAATACATAAGATAGTAAAGGGTTTGCAATGTACGCAATCATTAAAGCAAGTGGCCAACAATTCAAAGTGCAAGAGGGTGATATCATCTGTTTTGACAATATGGGTCTTGAGCCAAAAGCTGCAGTAGAGTTCAAAGAGGTTCTTGCAGTGGACAACGGTGAATTAACAGTAGGTACACCTTTCGTAGAGGGTGCTGTTGTTAAAGGTGAGGTGATCAATGAAGGTAGAGACAAGAAAGTGATCATCTATAAAAAGAGAAGAAGAAAAGATTCAAAACTCAAAAGAGGTTTCAGAAGAGACTTTACAAGAGTAAGAATTACTAAAATCGCATAAGCAATTAGAAGGAGCAAGATATGGCACACAAGAAAGGTCAAGGGTCCACTCAGAATAACCGTGATTCAGCTGGACGTCGTTTAGGTGTTAAAAAATTTGGTGGAGAGGCAGTTATCCCAGGTAATATCATCATTAGACAAAGAGGAACAAAAGTGCATCCGGGCAACGGTGTAGGGATGGGTAAAGACCATACGATATTCGCACTTGTCGAAGGTGTAGTCAAATTCGAAAATAGAACAAGAAGCCAAAAAAGAGTTTCTGTAGTTCCTGCATAAACCCTGCAAGGTACGCTTCTCTTTCAGAAGTGTATCTCTTTCATCCTCCAAATTATTCAAAAATATTTTTGTCAGTGTAATGTACTGGTGTAAATGGTTTTTTGGAATGACAGAAGATCATTCCATACTGTTCCCCACAGGTTCTGTGTTCTCCTCAGGGTGAAAAAGAGGAATACAGCGGCTTCTTCCCAGGAACCATCCGTCATTATAGTCTTTGTCACTTTTGAAAAGCATATGATTTTTTGTATAGTGGCCCTTGGCAGTTTTACATCCGTCACGTGTACCTTCTTTCAGTGTTTCAGAAAAATTTTTGCCAAAATAAATTCCACTGTAGTAGAATCCACCCTGACTTTCAGGTACATGACGTATGCCGCCACAGGCATTGAACAAAAGCAGTGATCCGGTAAGAAGTACAAGTGATTTTGGATATGTCATAGGGTTCACCTCGAAAAAAATAGATAAAAGATTATAGCGACAATTTTTCTAATTTAGATATAATTTCGTAATTCACTTACTGCTTGCCGAACCGGCATAGTGGTTTTTCATAGATTTAAAGGTTTAATATATGTTCGTAGACAGTGTAGAGCTGATGATCAGCTCAGGTAAAGGCGGTGCAGGTGCCATTTCGTTCTGGACGGAAAAATTTGTTATCAAGGGCGGTCCGGACGGTGGTGACGGCGGCCGTGGAGGCTCAGTATTTTTCAAGGTAGACAATAATACCGACACGCTTTCCGGATTACGGGGGCGTAATCATATCAAGGCAGAGAATGGCCGTCCCGGAGAAGGGCGTAAGCGATACGGAAGAAAAGGACAGGATACGACGATTATTGTACCCCCGGGAACTACTGTGGTCGATATGGAGACAGGGGAAGAACTGCTTGACCTTGTAAAAGAGGGTGAAGTAGTCAAATTTCTCGAAGGCGGTAAAGGCGGTCTGGGGAATATGCACTTTAAAAGTTCGACCAATCAGCGGCCGACCTATGCCCAGCCGGGACTTCCAG
Source organism: Sulfurovum sp. (assembly GCA_026983895.1). Lineage (GTDB taxonomy): Bacteria > Campylobacterota > Campylobacteria > Campylobacterales > Sulfurovaceae > Sulfurovum. Next base: position 21,142 of record JALSTF010000255.1, on the reverse strand, counting down.
GGATCACCAAACAGGTCAGACTGGAAATGAAGCTCATCGCGGATGTGGGGCTGGTAGGCTATCCGAATGTCGGCAAGTCCACCCTTATCGCAACACTGTCAAATGCTAGACCGCAAGTGGCGAATTATGAGTTTACAACATTAACGCCAAAGCTCGGTGTGGTGCATATCAGTGACTATGACTCTTTTATGATGGCGGATATCCCGGGTATCATCGAGGGTGCAAGTGACGGGAGAGGATTGGGATTGGAATTCCTTAAACACATCGAACGGACGAAAACACTGCTTCTTATGATAGATGCAGCGAATTATCGTGAAATGAAGTATCAGTATGAAACACTTTTGGTAGAGCTGGACCGATATTCGGAAACACTGGCAGGGAGAAAACATGCTATTGCTATCACCAAGATCGATGCTTTGAGCCAGGATGAGGTGAATGCCTTGACCCGGACTTTTCTGGACGATATCGGCATAGAACCAAATGAAGCACTCAAGAAGTACAAAGCAGATACGAATTATCTTTCCTATGGGTTCCAAACGGATTTTGGTGTTCCCCTTCCGGAAAAAGAACCGTTGTTTGTACTGCCTATCTCATCTGTAGCGCATTTGAATACGGATGCACTCCGTTATGCACTGGGTGATTTTGTCAAAAATGTCAAAGAAGAGAATGAAGCAAAAGAGTAAAGTGATGAAACGCATTGTGATAAAAGTCGGTTCTCATGTATTGACAGAGAATGGAACGGTTGCCCGTAAACGGATGCTTGCACTGGTCGAACTGATCGCTGAGCTGAAAGAATGTGGCTATGAAGTGATCCTTGTCTCTTCTGGTGCCGTTGCGGCAGGTTATACCAAATTACCGCTCAAGAGAGATGACGTGACAAACAGACAGGCGCTGGCTGCCATAGGACAGCCTCTGCTGCTGCGTATGTATCAGAACAAGTTCGAGATATTTGAAATACTCTGTTCCCAGGTGCTGCTCAGTGCGGATATTTTTGATTCTCAGGAGCATACACAGCATGCCAAGAATGCTATAGACAGGCTGCTTTCCCATGGTGTGGTACCCATCATCAACGAGAATGACACTGTCAGTATCGAAGAACTTGTTTTTGGAGACAATGACAGACTTTCTGCCCATGTGGCACACTATTTCGATGCCCAAATGCTGGTCATTCTTTCTGATATCGATGCTTTCTACGACAAAGACCCGAACCGATATACAGATGCCCAGGTACGAAAAGTGGTCACTGAGATATCCGGGGAGGAACTAGCGGCAGAATATTCTCCAAACAATGAATTTGCGACAGGAGGCATCGTGACCAAACTTCAGTCTGCAGACTTTCTGATGAAACACGGAAGAGAGATGTTCCTTGCCAGCGGTTTTGATCTCTCCGATGTACGTACTTTTCTTATCCGGAGGGAGCACACTGGCGGAACACTTTTCAGATCGGAACAATAAGATGGACAAAATATACAATATCGTTTATATGGGAACACCCCATTATGCAAAAGAGATACTCTCTATACTGATAGAAGCGGAGGATATGAATGTCTCCCTGGTACTGACACAGCCTGACAGGCCGGTGGGCAGAAAGAAGGTTCTGACACCTCCGCCGGTGAAAGTGTTGGCGGAGGCGCATGGTATTAAAGTATTGCAGCCGAATCGTTTGAGCGAGGAGGGGATAGAAGATGCCATACGGGCGCAAAACCCAGATTTCATCATCGTTGCCGCTTTCGGGCAGATACTGCCGCAGTCCATTCTCAATATTGCACCCTGTATCAACCTGCATGCCTCCCTGCTTCCGCAGTATCGGGGTGCTTCACCCGTGCAGCAGTCTCTGCTCAATGGAGATGAGAAGACAGGCGTAACATCGATGCTTATGGAGGCTGGACTCGATACGGGGCCGATGCTTGGGAAGATCACGTTCGTTATCCCCGAGGATATGCGGCTATTTGCTTTGATGGAACAGTTGACACAGGATGCCTGCAGTCTTACCTTGAGTACGGTACGAAATTTCGATACTATCGTTCCCGAGCCGCAGGATGAGAGCCGGGCGAGCCTGTGCAAAAAGATCAAAAAAAGTGATGGACAGATTGATTTTGAAGATGCAGGCGTGATCTATAACAAATACCGTGCATTCGAAGGATGGCCGGGGATCTTTGCCGAAAACGGTACGAAATTCGATGACGTGCATCTACTGGAGAGAGAGAAACCGCATCGTGCCGGAGAGATACTCGGATTTGAGGGGGAGAGTGCTCTTGTAGGCTGTACCAGAGGCTCTTTGAAGATCGGCAGGCTCCAGCCTGCATCCAAAAAGACCATGAGTGCCAAAGCCTATTGTGTAGGAAGGGGGTTGAAAGTTGGAGATACGATCGTTTGAAACCCTTCCTTCTACCCAGACTTACCTGATAGAGCAGATCCATTCCGATAAGTTTCATCCTCCTGTTGCTGTGATAGCAAATCGGCAGATCAGCGGAATCGGCAGCCGTGATAATCAATGGAGCGGGGAAGAAGGAAACTTTTTTGCCTCAATCGCACTTTTTCTGGATGATCTTCCTGAGGATCTTCCTCTTTCGTCAGCTTCCATCTATTTCTCCTTTATCATGAAAAGAACGCTGGAAGAACTGGGTGAGGATGTCTGGCTTAAATGGCCCAATGACTTTTATCTTAACGATGCGAAAGTGGGTGGTACAATCACAAAAAAAATAAAAGATATACTGGTTTGCGGCATAGGGATCAATCTGAAAAATTCTCAGAATGGCTACAGTTCCCTGCAGAGCGGTATAAGCCCCAAATATCTCCTCGATGCGTACCTGAAAAGACTTTTGGAATTTCCAAAATGGAAGCAGATATTTAGTGAATATAAGATAGAATTTGACTTAAGCAGACGTTTTTCAGTACATATTGAAAATGAGAGAAAGAGCCTTGCAGACGCATGCTTGTGTGAAGATGGCTCTTTGATTATAGGGGGAAAAAAGGTGTATAGTCTACGATGAGTGAAGTGATCAGCATTGCTAACCAGAAAGGTGGCGTAGGCAAAACGACGACAGCCGTGAATCTGGCAGCTTCTCTGGCAGAAAAAGGCAAAAAAGTCCTCCTTCTGGATATCGATCCCCAGTCCAATGCGACCACCAGCCTCGGTTTCAACAGAAATGACTATGAATACAATATTTATCATGTACTCATCGGGAGTAAAAAACTCTCGGAAGTCATTTTGAAATCACAGATAAAGAAGCTTGACCTGGTGCCCTCCAATATCGGCCTTGTGGGGATAGAAAAAGAGTTCTACAACAGCCGAAAGAAGAACAGGGAGCTGATCCTTAAAGAGAAGATCAAGGAGATTTCGAAAAAATATGACTATATCATCATAGATTCTCCACCGGCATTGGGCCCCATTACCATCAATGCACTGAGTGCATCGGACTCGGTCATCATCCCCATTCAGTGTGAATTTTTTGCACTTGAAGGGCTTGCGCAGCTTTTAAATACGGTCAGCCTGCTCAAGAAGACCATCAATCCCAAACTGAAGATCAAAGGATTCCTTCCTACAATGTACTCAAAACAAAACAATCTTTCCAAGCAGGTGTTGGCAGATCTTAGTTATCATTTTAAGGATAAACTTTTCCATATGAAGAAAAATTCCAAAGAGTGTATCGTTGTGCCCCGCAATGTAAAGATCGCAGAGTCACCGAGTTTTGGAAAGCCGGTAACGCATTATGCTGCCTCATCAAAGGGTTCTCTGGCCTACAAAGATCTGGCGACAGTGATCGTAAGAGGCTGAAATGGCACTGGGCAGAGGATTGGGAGAGATACTCTCCGAAGTAGAAGAAGCATATGAAAAAGAGGATCTCAGCAGTATTGACAGCAGTGAGCTTGAAGCGCAGGGCGCACGAATAGAAGAACTGCCTGTCAAGAATATCTCCCCCAACCCGTTTCAGCCCCGCAAGCATTTTGATGAAACCGCACTGAAAGAGTTGAGCCGCTCCATCAAAGAACACGGTCTGCTTCAGCCGATCGTGGTTGTAGAAAAAGGGAGAGGGTACCTGCTTATTGCCGGAGAACGGCGTCTTCGCGCCCACAAACTGGCGAAACTTCCTACGATTAAAGCGATCATTGCAAATGTGGAGATCGATGAGGTCAGACTGAGAGAGCTTGCCCTGATAGAGAATATTCAGCGAGAGAACCTTAATGCCATTGAATTGGCGAACTCTTATGCCGAATTGATAGAGGTACACAAGATCACCCATGACGAACTCTCTGCCATAGTGCATAAAAGCCGTTCCCAGATCACCAATACGATGCGACTGCTCACTCTCTCCTCCTATGCACAGAAAAAGCTTGTTGCCGGAAAGATCAGCCAGGGACATGCAAAAATATTGGTCGGGCTGGATGAGAAACAGCAGAGGATCATCATCGACAGCATTATAGGGCAGAAACTTTCAGTGCGTGATGCGGAGAAGATGGTACAGAACTATAAAAAAGGCAACGTATCTCTGCCCACTAAGAAAAAATCGGCCAAATTGCTTGAAAAACATAAAAAATCATTGAAAGAACTGCTTCCTTTCGACCACAAGATAAAAGCCAAGAGTATAGAGATAAGCTTTGCTAATGAAAAAGATATCGAAAACTTTTTAACATTCCTCAAAAAAGACTGAACTTTAACCGACGTCTCATCTCCAAAATGGTAAAATATTGCGAAATTACATGAGGAGTTTTAATGCTTGACATACATTTACCATTGATGTTGTTCGTCTTAGTGTTGTTCCTGATCCTTCTTGTTCTTTTAAATAATATGCTATTTCAGCCTCTTGTCAAGTTCATGGATGACAGAGATGCTTCGATAGCAAAAGATTTGGAAGCAGCAAAAGGCCTCAGCGGCAACAGTGATGAACTCAATGCCCAGGCAGAGGAGAACATTAACAATGCCAAAGCAGAAGCTGCAGCAATAAGACAGAAAGCGATCGATGAAGAAAAAGCATCAGCCGCGGGAAAAGTTGAAGCGAAGCAGAAAGAGTTGAACAGAAAGTATGAGAACTTCATCGAGAAGTTGGCTTCTGACAAAGAGGATCTCAGAAACTCTCTGATGTCTCAAATGCCTCTGTTCAAAGAGAGCCTCAAAGCTAAGTTCAGCAAACTATAAAGAAGGGATGAATATGAAAAAACTAGCACTATTCGCTTTACTCATAGTTCCAGCTGTTCTTTTGGCAAGCGGACATGACAGCGGTGAAGCGTCGCGTTATTTTGCGCAGACAGGCAGAGAAAGTGACTTCTGGCCTAGAGTGATCAACTTCACGATCTTTGCAGCGATTCTTTATTATCTTATTGCAAACCCTATCAGAAACTTCTTCAAGGGGAGAAGAGAAGGTATTTCGGCTCAGCTTAAAGAGATAGAGAAGAAACTTCAGGCAGCAAAAGAGGAAAAGAAAGATGCGCAGACACGCTTGGATGAAAGTGTGAATAAAGCGGCAGAGATCATTGAAGATGCAAAAATGGAAGCGAAGATACTTGCAGAAAAGATCGCTAAAGCTTCTGAGAATGAATTGCATGTCCTTGAAAAGCAGTTTGAGGAGAAGATCACACTGGAAGAGAGAAAAGCTGCAAGAGATGTGATTGACGAGATCCTTTCTGAAAATATCACGACTGAGGATATCATGCTTGATGAAAACAAAGTGGTCGATATTATTGCAAAGAAGGTGGCATAAATGGAAGAGTTAATAGCAAAACGTTATGCGACAGCGCTTTCCTCTGTCAGCAAAGATGTTAAGAACAGTGTAGAAGTTCTGAATGTCCTGACAGAAGCAATATCGGCTCCCGAGGTCAAAGAAGCTTTGACTTCCCCGATAGTCGCAGCAGAGAAAAAAACAGAAATGATCCTTTCTGCACTGGGTAAAGAGATAGATGAAAACCTGGTAAACTTTATCAGGATCCTGGGAGAGAACAAGAGACTCGATCTGATCCCGGCGATTGCGAAGGTACTCAATGCAGAGCTTCAAAAAGAGTCAAATCAGTATGAAGGTGTATTGAAAAGCAGTAAGAAACTCGAAAAAGATGAGTTGACGAAGCTTGAAGCGACACTGGAAAAATATACAGGGTCAAAGATCAAGTTGAAGCAGGAAAAAACTGATCTTGAGGGATTGCGTGTTTCAGTAGATGATCTGGGTATTGAGGTTAACTTCTCCAAGCAGAGAGTTAAAGAACAACTGATTGATTTCATTAAGAAATCTCTCTAGTTATCTAAAGTAAAGGAGTATCAGTGGCAGTAAAATTGCAAGCAGATGAGATTAGTTCGATCATCAAAGAGAGAATCGAGAACTTTGAGATTGATGTGGACATCAATGAAGTAGGTAAAGTAGTAGGTATCGCAGACGGTATTACAACAGTATATGGCCTGAACAATGTTATGGCTGGAGAGGTTGTAGAGTTTGACAACGGTGCAAAAGGATTGGTGCTTAACCTTGAAGAAGCGAACGTAGGTGTCGTTGTTCTTGGAGCCAGTGCCGGTATCAAAGAGGGAATGAGTGTTAAAAGAGCAGGAGAGCTTCTTAAAACACCAGTAGGTGACGGTCTTATGGGCAGAGTGGTCAATCCGCTTGGTGAGCCGATAGACGGAAAAGGTGCAGTAGACGCAGCTGAGCACAGATTTATCGAAGAAAAAGCACCTGGTATCATGGCACGTAAATCCGTCCATGAACCGCTTCAGACAGGTATTAAAGCGATCGATGCACTTGTACCGGTCGGTAGAGGACAAAGAGAGCTCATCATCGGTGACAGGCAGACAGGTAAGACCACATTGGCTATTGATACGATCATCAACCAAAAAGGCCAGGATGTTGTCTGTATCTATGTTGCGATCGGCCAGAAGCAGTCTACTGTTGCGGCAACAGTGAAGAAACTTGAAGAGCATGGAGCAATGGACTATACAATCATTGTCAATGCAGGCGCTGCCGACTCTTCGGCCCTTCAATTCCTTGCACCGTATGCAGGTGTGACAATGGCTGAGTACTTCAGAGACAATGGAAGACATGCCGTTATTTTCTATGATGATCTTTCCAAGCATGCCGTTGCATACAGAGAGATGTCTTTGATCCTTAGAAGACCTCCGGGCCGTGAAGCGTATCCGGGTGACGTTTTCTATCTTCACTCTAGACTGCTTGAAAGGGCAGCAAAACTTTCCGATGCACTGGGCGCAGGTTCTATTACCGCATTCCCTATCATTGAAACACAGGCAGGTGACGTTGCGGCATATATTCCAACGAATGTTATCTCAATCACTGATGGCCAGATCTTCCTGGAAACTGATTTGTTCAACTCAGGTATCAGACCGGCGATCAATGTAGGTCTTTCTGTATCAAGAGTCGGTGGTGCGGCACAGATAAAAGCGATCAAACAGGTTTCAGGAACATTGAGACTTGACCTTGCTTCGTTTAGAGAGCTTCAGGCATTTGCACAGTTTGCTTCTGATCTTGATGACTACACAAGATCTCAACTTGAACGCGGGCAGAGAATGGTCGAAGTGCTTAAGCAAGGGCCTTACTCGCCGGTACCTGTTGAAAAACAAGTGGTGATAATCTTTGCAGGTGCAAATGGATTCCTGGATGATATCGCTGTATCTTCTGTTACCAAGTTCGAAGCTGAACTCATGCCGTTCATGGAAGCAAAATATATTTCTGTGCTTGATGCGATCAGAAATGACAAAAAGATATCGGATGAGACAGATGCACAATTAAGAAAAGCTATAGAAGATTTCAAAACTTCATTCGCTGGATAAGAAAGGCTGAGTATGGCTAATTTAAAAGAGATAAAGCGTAAGATCAGCAGTGTAAAAAATACACAAAAGACGACGAACGCCATGAAGCTTGTCTCTTCTGCTAAACTGAAAAGAACAGAAGAGCTTGCAAAAAGATCAAGGGTCTATGCCGCAAAATTGACTGAACTCATCGAAGAGATCGCTCAAAAGATGCAACATGCCAGTGCGGAAGGTCTTGATAATATCTTTTTTCAGGAAAATGATGCTCCTGGAATGGTGGATATCGTTTTTATCACTGCTGACAAAGGACTGTGCGGCGGGTTCAATTCTCAAACAATCAAGAGAACGAATCAACTGATTGCAGATTATCAGGCAAAAGGTGTCAAGGTCAGACTGAGAGCTATCGGAAGAAAAGGTATAGACTACTTTAAATTTAATGGTGTTGAACTCAATAATGAGATTATCGGCTTGAGTGCTGCACCGGATTATAAAGAGTCTTCCGAGTTCATTGCTGAAGTGGTCGAGTCTTATGTGAACGGTGAGACTGACAGGATCGTACTGGTCCATAATGGATATGTGAATATGATCTCACAGGAGATCAGACAGGATCAGATACTGCCGGTGGATACATCAAAGCTTGAGCTTAGTACTGTATCTACATCTGAAATGGAAGTTGAACCGGATGATGATGATACACTGCTTGATGCATTGGTAAAACGATATGTAGAATACAGTATCTATTACGCGCTCATTGACTCACTCGCTGCTGAACACTCGGCACGTATGCAGGCAATGGATGCAGCGACCAAAAATGCCAAAGACATGGTAAAAACACTGAACGTCAAATACAACAAAGCACGACAAGAAGCGATTACGACTGAGCTCATTGAGATCATCAGTGGTATGGAATCAATGAAATAATTTAGAGGAGAAGAAATGACAGGCAAAGGTAAAATAGTACAGGTCTTGGGTCCCGTTATCGATGTGGACTTTACAGACTATCTACCGGAGATCAACGAAGCGTTGGAAACAACATTTTCACTTGACGGTAAAGAGCACAGATTGGTATTGGAAGTGGCGGCACAGCTTGGTGACAACAGAGTAAGAACGATCGCTATGGATATGAGTGAAGGTGTCGTAAGAGGCCAGGAAGTCATCGCAACAGGTGATTCTATCAAGGTACCAGTCGGTGAACCGGTTCTCGGACGTATCTTCAATGTGATCGGTGAAGCGATCGATGAAGCAGGTCCTGTTGATGCAAAAGAATTCTGGTCTATCCACAGAGATCCACCTCCATTCGAGGATCAGAGTACAAAAACGGAAGTCTTTGAAACAGGTATCAAGGTTGTTGACCTTCTTGCACCATATTCAAAAGGTGGTAAAGTCGGACTGTTCGGTGGTGCAGGTGTCGGTAAGACCGTTATCATCATGGAGCTTATCAACAACGTGGCTATGAAACACAGCGGCTATTCTGTATTTGCCGGTGTTGGTGAAAGAACACGTGAGGGTAATGACCTTTACTATGAAATGAAAGAGTCGAACGTCCTTGACAAAGTTGCACTCTGCTACGGTCAAATGAGTGAACCTCCGGGAGCAAGAAACAGAATCGCACTTACCGGTCTTACCATGGCTGAATATTTCCGTGATGAAATGGGTCTTGATGTGCTTATGTTCATCGACAATATCTTCCGTTTCGCGCAGTCAGGTTCAGAAATGTCAGCACTGCTCGGGCGTATTCCTTCAGCGGTGGGTTACCAGCCGACTCTTTCCAGAGAGATGGGTGCACTTCAGGAACGTATTACATCAACGACCAAAGGTTCGATCACTTCAGTTCAGGCTGTTTACGTTCCGGCGGATGACTTGACAGACCCGGCACCTGCATCTGTATTCGCCCACCTGGATGCGACGACAGTTCTTAACAGATCGATCGCTGAAAAAGGTATCTATCCTGCGGTAGATCCATTGGATTCTACTTCGAGAATGCTTGATCCTCAGATCGTCGGTGAAGAGCACTATGATGTAGCGCGCGGGGTTCAGCAGATCCTTCAAAAATACAAAGACCTTCAGGATATCATTGCGATCCTGGGTATGGATGAGCTTTCTGAAGATGACAAGCTTGTGGTTGAAAGAGCGAGAAAGATCGAAAAATACCTTTCCCAGCCTTTCCACGTTGCGGAAGTCTTTACCGGTTCTCCAGGTGTCTATGTGACACTTGAAGACACCATTGAAGGATTTAAAGGTCTTCTTGAAGGTAAATATGACGACATGAACGAAGCGGCATTCTACATGGTAGGAAATATGGCTGAGGCTGTTGCGAAAAACGATAAGATCAACGCTAAGTAAGCTTAGTTCTTGTCTGACAAAGGATAATTATGGAACTAATGAAGCTTGAAATCGTCACACCCAATGGTGTGATATTCAATGATGAAGTCAAACAGGTCACGCTTCCGGGAAGCGAAGGTGAATTCGGTGTTCTTCCAAAGCATGCTACACTTGTTTCCCTGCTTAGTGCAGGCATTATAGTCATTGAGAAGGCGGATGGAACTGAAGTAGCTGTTGCTATCAATTCCGGATATGTGAAGGTCGATGAAGAGAAAACGACCTGTATCGTAGATGGTGCGGTAGCTATTTCCGGAAAAGACAGTGATCTTGCCAAGGCCCTTGATGAGGCAAAAGAACTTCTCAAAAAAGCGGAAGCATCAAGTATTGCTATTGCTTCTGCTGTAAGCAAAGTAGAACAGATAGGAAAGTCTTTCTAAATTGGGCTCACTCTTTGATTATTTCATCGGTAGCAGTGCGATCACTATTTTCGTACTGCTCCTGCTTTCTGTTTATTTCATCGTAACTTTCTGGGTATTTCTTGACAGATACTATATTCTAAACTCACGTATCAAATCAGAAGCCAAGTCTCTTAAAGCCCTCTATTCAGGTCAGTCAAAATCAGTGTTGAGCAATTCACTTATTTTTACTTATCTGAGCCGCGTGAATACACCGAACAAAGCCATACTTGAAGCCGCTGCTTCCGATGCTATACGTGTCTCAACCAAGGGGCTCACCTGGCTTTCCATCATTGCATCGACCTCGCCTTTCATAGGGCTCTTCGGGACGGTCATAGGCATTTTGGAAACGTTCTCGAAACTCGGCGGGCAGTCGACTGCTTCACTTTCTGTTGTAGCACCGGCTATTTCAGAAGCGCTTATTGCCACAGCAGCAGGTATCGCCGTGGCGGTCTTTGCCTATACTTTCCATCTTATACTGAAACGCAAAGCCTATGAATTGAGTTCGTTGCTCTCTTCCCAGTCTGAAGTCATTCTCTCCCAGAACGAGGAGTAGCAGATGTTCTCATGGGATGACAGCCCGGATCTGAACATTACGCCGCTGGTCGATGTGATGCTTGTACTTATGGCAATTCTTATGATAACGGCCCCTACGATCAACTTTCAGGAACAGATCGATCTGCCGCAGGGATCTAAAACAGTCAAAGTGAACAAACCAAAGACTCTGACCATCCGCATGGATAAAAAACGGAAGATCTACCTGGGCAACGATACTTTCGCCATCGATACCTTCGCAGATGATTTTGTCAACAAGTCGGCTAAACTTGACAAAAATTCCGAAGTTTATATCCGTGCGGATGAACAGCTCAAATACAAAGATGTGATGTATCTTCTCAAAAGTGTAAAAGCTGCCGGCTTTGAGAAGGTTTCTCTTATTACGCTATGATCAAACGATCTTCCACCTTCATCTCCGGGGTATTGGCATTTACGGCATATTTCATTATTATCGGTCTGTTGATCTTTTATTTCAATACACGCAGTGAAGAGAAAAATGAACATTTTGTCAAAAAAAATGAAAGACGTATTCAGGTGTCGCTTGCTGCACCGAAGAAGATGACCGCCCCCAAGTCAAAAAAGAAAAAGAAACCCAGGAAAAAACTGAAAAAAAGGCCAAAAACAAAGCCAAAGCGTAAAAAAAGTACGAAGAAAAAGGTGATCAAAGAGAAAGTAATCAAAAAGAAGATCGTTCAGAAAAAAGATCATAATATCACCAAACCCAAAAAGAAAGCGAAGGATCTTTTCAAAAATATAAAGACAAGCAAAAAAAAGCAGATAAAGATCCAGATATCGGATAAACCCATGAAGCCAAAACCAAAGAGTGATCTGATCAAGATTACCAGTATGAGTGCCAGTGAACGTATCAATGCCTCGCTTAAATCACAAAAACAGAGTGATCGGGGCATAGAGAATGCTTACTTCGCCCACGTACAGAGTATGCTTGAAGGATGGCCGGCACAAAGTAACTATGCGGGAGAAAAGGCCAAGGTAATCCTGCATATCAAACCCAGCGGCTTTTTTGAGTTCAGGATTGTGTCATACTCCAATATACCCGAATTCAACCAGGGGCTCAAAGATTTTCTCGAACAGCTTCAGGAGATCGGTTTCGGCCCCCATAGCGGAGGAAGGACCTACAATTTCGAAGCAGAGTTCATTGCGAAAGACTAGTAGAACATTGCAGACATATATCCTACTACCGAGTGTTGATCTTTTGTGGTATCTGCAGAAGTCCTGTAGTCAAGCAGTTTGGAAGACAATCCTAGTTTTTGTGCCGAAAATATCATTGCTTTTATCCCTATTATACCACACGCCTCACACTGCTTCAATGCATTTGGATCTATAGATGCTACGGCTCTCATACAATGCTCATCCAACTTTTTTGCTTTGGAAAGCGGGTAGAAGTGGCTCAGGTCGGAACTGATGACGACAGCGTTGTCCGGATTGTGGAGCAGTGCAGTGATAATATCTGAAATCTTTTCTGCGGGAATATCTCCATAAACGAGTTCAATGACTTTGGCTTTGGGGAAGTAGTGTCTGATGAAAGGCATCTGTACCTCGGTAGAATGTTCCCTCCTGTGTGCTTCGGGGATGAAGCCGATGTGGTATTCTTTTGCCAATGCGTGAAGATAGGCTGTGTCTATATCGATATTCCCGCAGGGGGTCTCGAAGGCCTCGAAATGACTTGCGGATATACCTTTGAAGTAGAAGTGGTGGCTGGGACCAATGACGATAATACGTTTGGGGTTGCTGTGTGCAAGGAAACGATAGGCGAAGTTGGCGGTAAAGCCGCTGTATATGTATCCTGCATGCGGTACAATGATGGCTTTCGGCCTGATATCGAGGATCTCTTTTTTGATCGTAATACGGTCAAATCTTCTATTGAATTCTCTAAAGTAGGCGTTGAGTCTGCTACAGCTGCCTGGATAGAAACTACCGGATACGGCTGCTTTTCTCAGGCTTTCTGTCATTATCTCTCCTCATACTTCTTTACGTGGTATACCTCTATCTGCGGATGCAGATTCAGACAGTCCCCGGGCAAACCGGCTTTCATGCAGAGAGAGGAGAAGAAGGCATCGAAATCAGGCAGCTGTTCCCAGACCTGCGGCAGATAGGTCGCCTGATATCCGTCATGCCTGAGGACGATACCGTCCTTCATTGGAACGATCTTCTTTTTGAGATCTGCTGTATCCGTGTACGCAAGAGGTTCAGGCTCCGAAAGAATAGAAACTTCTATCTTGATATCTTTCAGCTCTTCGGGAGTGAGCGGCGGGAAACGCGGATCATGCAGTGCAGCGGCTTGTGCGTTCGAGATAATATCTTTATAAAGAGGGCGATAAGCCTGAAGTGAACCGATACAGCCCCTGAGTTGGTCTGTAGGCCTTTTGTTGATGGTCACGAAGGCAGCACCGTTCTCTCTGAGTTGTGGATATTTTTCCAAAGTACCTTTCAGATCGAAATTTTCTGGTTGGTTCAATGCAACCAAAATAGCTGCTTTTGCCAGTCCTATGAGTACATCATGCATGTGTCACCTCCATTTTTTTTATTGTAACATAAAAAGAATAACCGTGAAATCAATTTGATATTAATTAATGAAGATTTTAAGTCTGCCTTGATACAATGCACTATAAAAACCTAAAAAAGTTTGAAAAGGAATTATTTTGAGATATCTTTTGATCCTTCTGTTCTCCCTACACCTTTTTGCCATTGATGCTTCGATGAAGATCGAAAAAGATGTCGAACACCGTTCTCGTATTGCAGTCATCGACGGATCGGATGTCATGAATGGAAAGGTTTCCCGAATCTTTCTCTCAGATTTGAAAATATCGGGCCATTTTCTCTCTGACGGTACGGTGCACAAGGGAGATTTTTCGGGCAGTTTTGTTCCTCCCGGACTTAAAGGCAGAGAATATATCGTGAAGTATCGGTATACCAATCCCAATGGACCCAAACTTGAAGTACGGCTGCTTAAAGCTTCAGACGGATCACAGCTTTTCGAGAAGAGTTATGCCCTTTCAAATGCCCAAAAGATGCCTTTTCTTGTACATAAAGCGGTTTACGATATCAACAGGATTCTCAAATATCCAGATATCGGATGGATAAACCGTTATGTGGTCTTTTCACGTTATACCGCACCAAAACGCAGCGAAATACTCCTTGCAGACTATACATTCACATATACGAAAGTGATCATCAGGGGAGGGTTGAACCTCTTCCCCAAATGGGCGGACAGCGCGCAGAAAAGTTTTTATTATACTTCTTATGCTGGGTTGGTACCGACACTCAACAAGATCAATATCTATACGGGGTCCAAAAGTACGGTCGCTTCATCCGAAGGAATGATCGTCTGTTCGGATGTAAGCGATGACGGAGGAAAGATCCTTCTGACGATGGCCCCTGAAGGTCAGGCTGACATTTATGAAATGAGCCTCTTTACGGGTTCGAAGACACGTGTAACACATTTTAACGGTGTGGATGTGAGCGGAAAATATCTGGGCAGAAGCGGGCAGATCGTTTTTGTTTCAAACAGGTTGGGATATGCGAATATCTTCAAGAAATCCATCGGTTCGGGTGCGGTTTCCCAAGTCGTGTTCCACGGACGTAACAATAATGCGGTCGATGCACACGGTTCGACGATCGTTTACTCAAGCAGGGAGAGCAACAATGCTTTCGGCGGCAATCGTTTCAACCTCTATCTGAGTTCAGCCAATGGCGGTACAACAAGACCTTTGACAACAACGGGCAGCAACCAATTCCCGCGTTTTTCAACGGATGGGAAGATAGTACTCTATATCAAGCAACGGGGCGGAAGTTCATCGGTAGGCTATATTAATCTTGAAAGTTCTCAAAGTCTGCTTTTCCCTCTGGGCGGCAGAAAAATACAATCGATCGATTGGTAATCAGGCAAAAAGGATCAGATGTGATAAAACAGACAGTATGGACAGCAATAACATTAACAGCATTTTTTTTCAGTGGTTGCGGACAGACCGCACCGACACTGGACGGAACAAAAGGGAAGAACAATTTTACCGATGCTACGGAAATATCCGGAGATACTGTAACCGTAAATGAAAGCGGTGAGGGCGGAGGACTGGGTAACAGCAGTGCTGACGGCTTCCGCTCTGTCTATTTTGATTTCGGTGACTACAGTATCTCCGGTACGATGCAGAGCAAAGTCTCAGCCGATGCGGCAAGGGCGGCACAGACCAGCGGAAAGATCAAGATAGAAGGGAACTGTGACGAGTTCGGTACGGATGAGTACAACTATGCGCTCGGACTGAAAAGAGCCAAAGCGGTGAAGGATGCCATGGCGGCAGAGGGAGTGCAGAACGGCAGAATGGTCATCATCAGTTACGGTGAAAGCAATCCTGTCTGTTCTTCTCCTACAGACAGCTGTTATGCACGCAACAGACGTGTTGATCTTCGTCTGGCACGGTAAAGAGGTATGATGCAGACCAAATGGCTTTCCCGTTCTCTGCTCTTTGCCATTGCCGGTGTCAGTGTATTGTGTGCGGAACCGTCCGTGTATGGGTACAGGGAGAGTGCCCCCTCGTATGATGCAGGGGTTACCCGAGGGCGGAAACCCGCCAAAGTGGTCATCACACAGAACCGGGACAATATTATCCGGCTTAAACGCCGTATTGCGGAACTTGAAGAGAGAGTAGATGGTTTGGCATCGCTTGTGGAAGGACTCAGCATCACGGTCAATGAACTGCAGGCCCCCGGCAGACTGCAGCAATCCCCGGCAAAAACTTCAGGTGCGGATAATACGGCTCTGCTGAAAGAGCTTGGTGCGATGATCGACCAGATCAATGAGAATTATGTGAGCAAGGAGGAGTTGCAGCGTATTCTCAAGTCGAAAGGAGGCTACTCTGTTCCCAAAACGAAAAAGAAAGCACCGGTTGCCGCATCAACATCCCTTGATGGTACATCGAATGCCAAGCTTTACAGCGAAGGGGTAAGGCTTTTTAACAAGAAGCGCTACAATGAAGCGAAAAAACGTTTTACGATCACCGATACCAAAGGGTACAAGCCTGCTGCATCGAATTACTATCTTGGTGAAATCGCCTACTATAGCAAGAAGTATGATGATGCGATCTTCTATTTCAAAAAGAGTGCGGGGCTGTATGACCAGGCAAGTTACATTGATACCTTGCTGCTGCATACGGGGATCTCTCTTGAAAAGACGGGAGATAAAACCCAGGCAAAGGCTTTCTATGAGAATATTATAGAAAATTACTCCGGAAAGAAGAGTGCGAAGATCGCGAAGCAGAGGCTGAAGAAGTTATAACTCTTTTGCCTTGTTGTAGGCTGCTTCGACGGCATCTATGCATGCGGCACGGACATTCCCTCCTTCGAGTGCGCTGTATCCGGCAGCCGTGGTGCCTCCGGGGCTCATAACCCTGTCTTTCAGCAATGCAGGGTGTACTTCCTGTATCAGTCTCCCAAACCCGTTGAAGAGTCCTCTCATCACAGCCATGGCATCTTCTCTTTTAAGGCCCTGTTTGACTGCACCGTCGGCAAGTGCTTCAGCGACCAGTGCCAGGTAGGCAGGCCCGGAACCGGCAAGTGCAGTGGCAATGTCTATCTCTTTTTCACTGTTCAGCCAGAGGGTATCTCCTACTGCACCAAGGAGCGATTGGGCTTCCTGCTGAAAGCGGTGGTCACCTGTCAGTGTGGTTATAGAAGCACCGACACTGGCGGCAAGGTTGGGCATAGCCCTGACAACCGCTTTGGTCTTGATATGTTTTTTAAGTTTCTCCAGCGAAGTTCCTGCAAGTACGGAAAAAAGGACCCTGGCTTTGCCTTTGAGAAGTTTTCCGACTTCTTCGACATTGGCAGGTTTGACACAGAGCAGTACCGTTTTGTCCGTGATGTCGAAATCTTTCAGCACATATTTGTCGATCTGTGTTTCAAGATCGGATTCAAAACGGTCAAGTTTTTTCAACTCCCTCCCCACTACTTCTATATTGTATTTTCCTTTAAGCCCTCTGGCGATACTCAGTGCCATGTTCCCGTTACCGATAAATGTGATGGTTTGCATATTTGATACTTCCTTCGCTCTCTTCATTGCAAGAATTATAACATTATTAGCGTATATTTGCTAAAATAGGTGCAATTATACACCAAAGGAAAAATAAAAATGGAAGTATTTTTGGAAGAAGCAAAAGCATCGAGCCGTATTATTGCCACCCTGAGCGGGGCGGACAAGAACCGTATACTCAAAGAGATGGCGGAAGCGCTGAGAAGCCATACTCCGGAGATACTGGAAGCCAATGCTCTGGACATGGCCGATGCGGACAGGAACGACCTGACTCCCGCACTGAAGGACAGATTGCTGCTTGATGAGAACAGAGTAGAGGGGATGGCTGTTGCCATAGAAGAGATCGCAGCACTCAAAGAGCCTGTGGGGCGTGTGCTGGACGGATGGGTCACGGAAGACGGTCTCAAGATAGAGAAAGTTTCCGTACCTATCGGGGTGATCGGTATTATTTACGAATCTCGGCCGAATGTTACATCCGATACAGCAGCACTGAGCTTTAAAAGCGCCAATGTCTGTGTGCTCAAAGGAGGAAAAGAGGCACAGCATTCCAATGAAGCGATCGCAAAGGTTTTGCAAAATGTGCTGAAGCGTAACAGCCTGCCCGAAGCATTGATCTCTCTCATACCCGATGCGTCTCGCGAAGGTGTAGCCAAGCTTATCAAAATGGATAGATACGTGGACCTTATTGTCCCTAGAGGAGGGGAAGGGCTGATCCGTTACGTGAGTGAAAATGCTTCCGTACCGGTAGTGAAACATGACAAGGGACAGTGTCATACCTACATCGACGAAGATGCCAACGTGGAGAATGCCATCAGGATCGCAATCAATGCCAAGGTTCAGAGACCGGGTGTCTGTAACGCGATGGAGACACTGCTGGTGGATGCGGCGATCGCCAAAGAGGTCCTGCCGCTGCTGAAAGAAGCCTTCGACGAAGCGCATACGGAGCTGAAAGGGTGCGGTGAGACACAGAACATCATTGAGGTTTCTCCAGCGACAGAAGTCGATTTCGATACGGAGTATCTGGCCAATATCCTTAATATCAGAGTGGTGGACGGCGTCGAGGGGGCCATCGATCATATCGTGCGTTATGGTTCCGGACATTCCGAAGCGATCATTACAGAGAACATTACGACAGCCGAAACTTTCCTCAACGGTATCGATGCAGCGGCGGTCTATGTGAATGCTTCTACGCGTTTTACAGATGGCGGAGCGTTTGGTTTCGGTGCGGAAGTGGGGATCAGTACCAATAAACTGCATGCCAGAGGACCGATGGGGATCGAAGGCTTGACGACCTACAAGTTCAAGATCTACGGTTCGGGACAAATCCGATAAAAAAACAAAAACCTAAGCATTCCCAAAGTTTGCTTGGTTACAATAGCAACAAATTTAACAGATAGGAAATATTCATGGCAATTGCAAATGAGAACAGTGTCGTAGGCATTGAATACGAAGTAAAAGAAGCAGGTACGACAGAAGTTGTAGATACGAATAAAGGGGCACAGCCGCTTGAGTTCATCACAGGAAAAGGACACATTATTCCGGGTCTTGAGAGTGCACTTGTCGGTATGGAAAAAGGCGAAAGCGGAGACATTTTGGTCAAAGCGGCGGACGCGTATGGCGAGGTGAATCCTGAAGCGAAGCAGACACTGCCTATCGAGCAGTTCGAAGGGGTTGACCTGAAAGAGGGTATGACACTCTATGGACAGGGAGAGAATGGTGAGACCGTACAGGTAACCGTTACCTCTTTTGACGATAAAGAAGTACAGGTGGATTTCAACCATCCTTTGGCTGGGAAAGACCTTATGTTCTCTGTAACGGTACTTGATGTAAGAGAGGCTACAGAAGATGAAGCAGCGACCGGCCAGGTCGGCGGCGGTGAACACTGCAGCGACGGAAGCTGCGGCTGCGGACATTAATTGATTCCCCCAAGGTTGATTTGCCAGACAGTTTTCTGTTTGGCGGGTTAACGATGCCCTTCTCTTTTACACTTTTCAAAACAAACTTTTCTAAATCAATCTCCTTTTCATCTATTTTTGTTATGATTAAACTATTATTAGCAAAAAAGGATTTTTCGTATGTCAAAAAATGAGGATCTGTTCGATATCAGTATGATATTGATGACGCTTTTCTCTTTACTTGAAACAATACGTGATGAAAACAATATAGAACTTGTTTATGATATAGATCCGACAGTGCCCAAAGAGTTGAAAGGAGACAGTAAAGCGCTCCTTTCCCTGTTGACACAAATACTCACATTTGTTTTTCAAAATACGGAAAGAGATGAAATTGTACTCTCCATTACAGCACCTGAAGATTTTTTCTATGAGGAGATCGTTACATTTTCAGTGAGAGATACCGGGATAAACAATGAAAAAATGCAAAGTTTTGTTCAGAATCGTCTGGAAAACAGTTTAAAACCTTTGCATGCTGTAGTACAGAAAAGTAATGAAAATCCGACGGATATCATTGTATCTCTGCCTCTCAAGGTAGACGATATTGGGAACAGGCGTCATTACAGACTTCCTGACATTTCTATGCTGGGTAAAAAAGTTTTACTCATTTGTGAAAAACAAAACGTAGCAAAAAGTATAAAAAAAATGTTCAGGTATTTTTTGTATGAAGTAGATATGGGACTTGAAGAATACAAAAAAAAGGGAAGCAACCTTTCCTATTATGATATGGTAGTGATCAGTGACAGTATGACCACACCGAAACTTGAGGCGCTTATTTTGCATATTCAGCTGAAAAACCCCCTGAAATATGTTGTAGTAAAATCTTCAAATAGCACAGATGTCATACACAGAGAAGTCGATACCGCTTATTTGATAAAACCTGTGATGCAGGAAAGTATTTATGAGCTTATTGTTTCTTTGTATAAAGAAGAGATCAGGGATAGGACGATCAAGCCGGAAAATATTACAACGATCATCGATATGGGGAAATATATCAATCATCCATTGAAACTTAAAGGACAGGAATATGTTGAAAGTACAATGGCGGTCCGCAAACAAGAAGAAAATAAAAATAAAAAAGTATTTGAATCTGATACTGAACCTGTACTGGACACCGAACTTGGTTTGAAAAATACACAGAGGATAGGTATGGATTACGGAGGAAAGCTCAGAGCATTCCTGGAAGCTTATGAGCATTCGGATATACAGTTCCGACAGCTTGTAAAAGACAAATCAGTCTGGGCGATCAAAGAATTTCTTACCAAGATCGAAAAGGAGGCCAGGCTGATCGGTGCACTCCGTCTTGCTTCATTGCTGAACAAAGCGAATTTGCTGTTCGTGTATGAGAATCAGGATGAACTTCCTCTTTATGTGAGCAGATATCATCTGGCCTTGAAAAGACTCAAGCAGGAGATCGAAAAATTCCTTAATGCATAGGCAGAGTATTATCTCTCTTCGTAGATTTCAAAATCCTCTTTCCCTACACCACAGACCGGGCATTCCCAGTCATCAGGAATATCTGCAAAAGCGGTACCGGGCATGATCCCCGAATCTGGGTCGCCTATAGCCGGGTCATAGAGGTAGTCACAGACTGTGCATATATATTTCTGGTTCATCATCTCTCCTTTCTTATTGGAATATGGGTAAAATACTTTCAAAATATTTTACAGAAGTATCTGTGGACTTTCTGTGTATCGCGGAACTTCAACCTAAAGGACTTTATGATGTCGGCAAAATGTGCATTTTTATTCCCGGGACAAGGTTCCCAGGCAGCAGGTATGGGGGAGGACTTCTTCAATCATTCGGAAACAGCAAAGCAGATGGTGGCAGATGCAAGCAGCAGAACAGGTATTGATTTCGAGAAACTGCTTTTCACAGAGAATGAGGATCTTGAAAAAACAGAATTTACACAGCCTGCGATATTATTGGTTTCCTCTATCGCCCACAAGCTTTTTGAAGATGAGATGCCTATACGTCCTGTATATGCCCTGGGACATTCTCTGGGTGAATTCTCAGCACTTGTTTCTGTCGGTGCGATCGATATGATCGATGCAGTGGAACTGGTCAATCT
>JALSTF010000254.1 GCA_026983895.1 Sulfurovum sp. | reverse complement strand
CTTTATCGGCGAAAAGATCAAGTACAAGATAGAGTGCCGCTTCTTCCAGGCCCGGTTTGTGGGTAAAGCATTCCACATTCTTACCGAAAGTCGGGATCAGCGTATCGCCTACCGGATGGAAATAGAGTCCGGCACCTTTATTGAGTTTCTGCACATTGTTGAACGCATATTTCATACCCGGAGCATCATTTCTGAGTGCCGTACCAAGGGCAATGACAAAGTCACTCTTTTTCATGATTGCATCGTTGTCCGTAGTCCAGAAACGGTTTCCGGAAGCTTTCTGGTAATATCCAAGGAACTTCTGGAATGCTCTTACTTCAGGATTGTAAAGTTTCAGCCCCAGCTTCTCTTTGAGTGTCTGAAGCATCAAAGCCTCTTCATTGGTGATCACCGAATTGAAACGTACCGTCTTTGCCTGCTTGAATGCTTCAATAGCCTTGGCAAAGGCTGCTTCGTCTTTTTGTACATCAGCATTCTCGAAATCATAGGCAAAACGTGCAGCACCGTCAAGTGACACATAGTTCCATTCGTTTGTCACACGGAATATACGCTCTCTTCTGTCTTCTATGGATGCAGGTCTTACTTCATAATAGATCTGGAATCCGTCAGAAGAGTGTGCGGAAACCGCAGGCACCCTTTTAAGGTCCCATGCATTGGACTGATAGACAAAATCACGGCTTACAAGTGCGCCTACAGGACAGACAGCGATACACTCACCGCAGTCCGAACAGTTGGTATGCTCTGTACCGTTGCTTGGTGCGATCACCGACTTTTGCAGTTTGTTCCACATGGCATAGGCATCTTTTGGCATGGTTTCCTTGAAACCTTTGTCCAATGCTTCTCCGCCCCTTTTGGTCGTAGAGATCGCGGAGTCGCCTATCATATCCTTACAGACGGTCGTACATCTTTCACACACGATACAGAGCCCTGCGTCATAATGCAGTACCGAAGACCAGTTCTTTGTCTCACGTTTGGTATCGGGGATCATATAGGATTGCGAATCCACCGCCAGTTCGAGTGTATAGTTCTGAAGTTCACATTCCCCGCTCTTGTCACACACACCGCATTGAAGCGGGTGGTTGACATCATAAACTTCCATGATCGCACGTCGCTCTTCAAGGATATTGGGTGTGTCTACCGTGATCTCCATCCCCTCTTTGACCTTTGCATTACACGCATATACCTGTTTTCCATCCGCTTCTACAAGACAGAGACGGCACGCCAGTGTCGGTGAACATCTCGTCAAGTAACAGATAGCCGGAATAAAAACATTATTGGCACGTGCGGCATTGAGGATATATTCACCCTCCTGTACTGCAAATTCTCTGCCATCAATTTTAATATTGACTGTACTCATATTAATTTCCTGCCCTTTCAAAATCTAACCTCTTAAATCTGTAAGAGGATACCAAAGCTCCACTTAATCCCATATCAAATACAGGGTTGAGGGCAATGGTTCCCTTCATGGATGTGTCGATCTTAAACATTCGATCGAACTTCACCCCGTCTATAGTGAACCGAATACGGTCACCATCGTTCAACTTGGTTACCACAGCGAACTGCTGTGATCCAAGCAGTACTGCTTCATTTTCCAGATTGGAAGATTTGGCCGTGAACGCAGAGAATTGTTCTGTCGGATCACAGCGATAGACCACTGCACCGTCAAAACCTTCCAGTTCTTCCACCTCATCGATCATTCTGTTGACAGAAACTTTCCTGTTCTTCAATATATAGCCCCTGTGCTCGTTCCCGACACTGTCGAAATAGTCAGGCAAATGGTCAAAATCGATTTTTTCAAAACCTTTTTCTTCCGGCAGCTGGCAGGTATAATCTATAGTATATTCTGCTTCAAGGCCCAATGCATTGGCAATATCGTTAAGGACATAGCCGCCAAACGGCAGGGCTACATTCATCGGTACTACCCGCTTGTCTATCGTTGTCAGTGTTCCTTCCTGCTGATTCATGGCAGGCATATCCAGATCACCCCCTCCAAGTGCAGAGAGGATAAAGTCGCCAGGCATATTGTAGCCGACCGTCGTACCTTCCGCCGCTTCATCCAGGTCACAGATGAGCGAAATACCCATGGCATTCCCGGCAGGAGGGACGCAGATTACATTAAAACCGGCATACTGCTCAAGCAGCGCGACCAGTTTTGCGATCTGCTCCGCTCTTGGATGGGCATAGAGGTCACTCCCCACTACCAAAGAAAATCCTGATTTTTTACGCAGGGATTTTTCCAGTGCTTCAAGTTCCTCTTCACCCACATTGGTCTCTGCAGAGAGATAGCCGATATCCAGATCATCAAGGAAAGAGCGGATCGCCTTGGGTAATTCCATATCCCTGAGAAGTGTATCGGCGAGCAATGCTGCTACGCCTTCTTCACTTCCCACTTCATATTTGATGAATTGCGTGACAATGTTCTGAATCTCCGTGTCTTCAATCGGATGCAGATAGGCTACCCGTGCCTGGTTCCATTTGCTTGCCATATTGACATGGTATTTCACCTGCGGAGCATCATCATTCATCCGTGAACCAAAGACTATGACCGCTCTGGATTCGGAAATGCCTTTAAGTGTCCCGCTGTAAAGATGTTTTCCTGTAATGGAAGCGTAAGCATGCATAAATCTCTGATAAGCCCTTGCCTCCGGTGAGACAAGCTTGAAACCATATTTTTCTTTAAGCTTCTGGAGGATCAAAGCCTCTTCATTCGAAGTGTGATTTGAGACAAGTACTGTATCGGCTTTTTTGAAAGCTTCTACCGCTTTTTCAAATGCCGCTTTGTCTTTCAAGACATTTTCATTGGCATAGTCAAACCCAAATCTTCCCGCACCGCAGAGATTGGCAAATTCAAACTCGTTGGTAACCCGGTAGATCTTCTCATTCTTGACCTCATAATACATTTGGCATCCGCCGCCGCAATGGGGACAGGCACTGGGGATCTTCGTCAATTCCCAGGCATTGGCCGTATACTTGAAACGGGTACTGACCAATGCACCCACAGGACAGACTGCTGCGGCTTCGCCCAGGGATGCATAGTTCTTCTCCTGTTTGGTATTGATTATCGTCGAACCATACCCGCCAAACTTGATCTTGAGTGCTTCATCTCCTGTGATCTCTGTAGAAACACGTACACATTTCTCGCACATGATACACAGTGCCGGATCGTAGGAAACGTATCCCCAGTTCTCTACCGGACGATGCTGGTCACGGGCCGTAAAGGATTGTTCTTCCAGTCCGAATTCCATTGTCTTGTTCTGAAGGTCGCATTCTCCGCTTTTGTCACAAACACCGCATTCAAGCGGATGGTTGACATTGTAAAGCTTCATAATGCTTTGGCGTTCATCATAGAGGGCCTGGCTATCCGTTGTGATCACGGCACCGTCCGTTGCTTTCTCCTGGCAGGAAAGGATCATCCCCTCCACACCTTCGACCTCGACCACGCACATACGGCACGAACCGATAGGCTGTACTTTGGTCAAATAACACATGGTCGGTACATAGATATCATTCTCTCTGGCAATTTCAAGAATGGTCTTGCCAAACGTACTTTTGTATGCCTTACCGTTGATCGTGACCGTGATCTCTTTTCCGGTATTCATAGAATTATGTACACTCATATCACACCGCCACCATTGAAATGTAGTAGCATCGCATACATCTTTCTGCTTCTGCGATCGCTTCTTCTCCGGTAAAGCCGAGATTGACCTCTTTGTTATTGTCTTTTCTCTCGTCCACCTCAAGTTTTTCACTGACTGCCCGGGGAAGACCAGGCATCCAGCCTGTAATCTTCTCTTTTTTGTCATAGACCTTCAGTTTGACCAAATGGTCTTCCATGATCTCTTCATCCGTAAGCGTACATTTTCCGTCATAAATATACCGGCTGATGACCGAAGCCGCTCTTCTTGCCTGTCCTACCGCATTAACAATGGTCATAGGACCGTATTCGCAGTCACCCGCAGCAAAAAGCCCGGGACGGGAAGTCATGAAATCTTTCCCGTTGGTCAGGATACTGTTCCATGAAGTCATTTCCATGTTCCACTCTTCAGGCAGCAGCTGCGTATCGAGCGCCTGGGAAACTGCCGGGATCAGGTAATCACATTCGATCTCGAAATCCGCACCTTCGATCTTGACCAGCTGTGCACGGCCGCCATTGGGGTCCGGTACCAGTTCGAAACGGTTTACCTTGAGTTTGGTGATCTTCTCCCCGTCGTCATAGATCTTTTCGATAGCCGAATGGAAAATGAATTCTACGCCTTCTTCGACCGCTTCATGATACTCTTCATAGGTCGTATTCCGAATGATCGTCTTTTCATCACGACGATAAAGCATGATCACCTTCTTGGCACCCTCACGGATGGAACAGCGCACCACGTCCATAGAGGTAAATCCTCCACCGACACAGACCACCACTTTGTCCTTGAGCTCATTGGAAGCGGGTGAACCGATCCTGTATTTGTGCCAGAGGTTGACTTTGTCAAGCATCGCTATGGCACCCCAGTATCCGCCCATCTTGGGGTTCTCGTTCTCGGCACGCACTTTTTTGGAGAGTCTTGCGCCAAAACTGAGCAGTGTGGCATCGTACTCGGCATCGATCTCTTTGAGACGCTGGGCATCGACCCTGTGATTGTTGGTAATGCTCACGGTCGGCATGCTGAGTACCAGTTCGATATCTTTATTGTATTTGCCTACAGGCATCCTGTATTCAGGTACCCCTACGGCTACTTCACCGCCATTGACCGGCAGTTCTTCAAAAATATCCACCTGTATTCCCTCAAGTGCCAGATAGTAGGCAGCCGTCAATCCGGCAGGGCCTGCACCGATGATCGCTACTTTCTTGCCGTCATTCCTCGGCGGCTTTGGCTCCCTCGGATGCAGCCAGCTCAGCTCATGGTCCGTTTCATAGTCCGCACCGAGACGCTTAAGCTCCATGATAGAGATCGGCTCATCAAGGTTGGCACGGCGGCAGGCATCTTCGCATGGGTGCGGGCAGACACGTCCGCAGGTATGTGCCAGAGGCATGGTCTGTCGCGTTGCAGCCAGTGATTCTGTAAAGACCATATCTCTCACACCTTCGATGTAGGCAGGGATATCCACATGCGCAGGACACATATCGGTACATGGTGCGGTCACTTTGGCGATATAGTCCGTATCTCCCCCATAATGCCTGGATGGGATCTGTGCGTCAATACAGGTATCGAACTGTTCTTTGTAATACTCCATCAGATCCAAAATGGGTTTGGGAACTGTTTTACCTATCTCGCATTTGGAAGTGGCCATCATCGTCTGGCTGATCTCTTTGAGATGGGCGATATCGTCATGCGAACCTTCTCCCCTGGCGATCTTGTCAAGCAGATCATAAAGGATCCTGCCGCCCCATCTGCCCGGAGCACAGCGCCCGCAGGCTTCTGAGTACTCCTGATACTGGGCTGCATATTTTGACGCAAGCTCTACCGCATCGATGTCTTCATCGAAAATGGCCACACCGTCCCAGCCTATGAAGGCTTTGGATTTTGTCTCGCCATGGTACGTCTCAGGCAGTTTGAAATCGGATTGGCTCGACTCGTCAGAGGGTTTACCGCGGTTGTCGATAAACTCGCCTCTCCAAGTTGAGAATACAATGCCTGACATTATTTAGCCTTTGGCTTTCTTGCAGCCGCTCTTCTGCCGGCTGGTTTTTTTGCAGGCGTTTTTTTGGCAGGAGCAGCCTTTGCCGCTGTTTTTTCAGCCGCTTTTTGTGCATTGGCTTCTTCGGCAGCTTGCTTTTCTGCCTCTGCCTTTGCAGCCGCTTCCTCTGCCGCTTTCTTTTCTGCTTCCTCTTTGGCCTTGGCTTCTTCAGCCGCTTTTTTCTCGGCTTCTGCTTTGGCCGCCGCTTCAGCTGCTTCTTGTGCCGCTTTCTCAGCTGCTGCTTTTTCAGCTTCCTCGGCAGCCTTTTTCTCAGCCTCTGCCTTCTCGGCAGCCGCTTTCGCTGCAGCTTCTTCCGCCTCTTTCGCCGCTTTTTCGGCTGCTGCTTTCGCTGCGGCGATCTTCTCTGCCCGCTCCTTGCGCACATCCTCTTCCACTTTTTTGACGACGACTGTCCAGTCGACCTCATTGAATTTCAGTGAATTCATCAGGTCATGCCCTGTCTCTTTGATCACATCGGCAGACTTCTGTACAGAAGAGAAGTCGCCCACTTCAAAAAGAAAGATCCCTACTTCGCCGACCTTGAGTCCTTTATCGATAAGTTCGACCATTCTGTCATAGAAATCGTCATGTAAATGTCTTAAATCATATCTTTTC
>JALSTF010000253.1 GCA_026983895.1 Sulfurovum sp. | reverse complement strand
CGATATCATCGTGGTTAACTCCTGCACGGTCACCAATGGTGCGGATTCTTCAGTACGCAACTATATCTCTTCCGTTAAACGCAGAAATCCTTCGGCAAAAGTGATCCTTGCCGGCTGCGGTTCACATTCCAAAGGAGAAGCCCTCTTCAAAGATGAAAAGGTTTTCGGGGTCATGGGGCATTCGGAGAAGGAAAATATCAACGAGATCCTCAAAAAAGAGGAGCGTTTTTATGAAATAGGCGATCTCAAACATATCGATTCAACGATCGTGGAAGAGTTCATAGGCAAAAGCAGGGCCTTTATCAAAGTGCAGGAGGGATGTGATTTCCGGTGTTCCTACTGTATTATCCCCGCAGTGCGGGGAGATGCACGCTCACACAGAGAAGAGACGATCCTTGAGCAGATACGCAAACTGGCCGCCAACGGTTTTGGCGAATTCATTCTTACCGGGACCAATGTCGGCTCCTATGGAAAAGACCATCACACATCCATGGCAAAACTGCTGAAAAAGATGAGTATGATACGCGGCGTCAGGCGTATACGTATCGGGAGTCTGGAACCGATCCAGATCGATGAAGAGTTCATGGAACTGCTGAACGAGCCCTGGATGGCAAAACATTTGCATATTGCTTTGCAGCATACCAGTGACAAAATGCTTGAACTGATGAACCGTCGAAACCGCTTTGCCACGGACCTGGAACTTTTTCAAAAGATCGCACAGCAAGGCTATGCTTTGGGTACGGATTTTATTGTCGGGCATCCAGGAGAGGATGAAAAAGAGTGGGCAGAAGCGGTTTCGCGTATCAAGGCACTGCCTCTGACACATGTGCACGCTTTCTCCTATTCAAAAAGGGATCACACTGTCTCCGCAGCGATGAAACCTGAAGTCCGCGGCAATATCGCCAAAGAACGCCACAGAGAACTCACCCAGATCGTAAAAGCCAAGAATTTTCTTTTTCGCAGAGAACATGACAGGGGTCTTGAAGTATTGCTTGAAAACGGGAAAGAGGGGATCTACAGCGGGTTTGACCAGTATTTCAACAAAGTGGAAGTAGAGAGCAGGGAAGACCTGAGTGCCAACTGGGTACTCCTCAACCAGGTGGAGGTGGGCAGTGAAAGCAACAGAGCAGAGATTTAAAACAACACTTTTCAGAAAGAAGAATATCAGGATCATTTTTTCTCTGCTTGGTGTCGTGATCCTCCTGTTGACATATACTGTACTTCGGGATACCGATCCGCTTATCACACACAAACAGGCAAATGCACTCTACAGCAGGAACAAGATCGAAAAAGTGATCGTCGACGGTGACTATATCCGTCTCAAGACAGCGGATAAAACCTATAAGATCTATAAAGAGGCTATCAATACCGCAGCATTTTTCAGCAAATATCCCGTTGAAGTGAGAGAGGACAAAGGCTACCTTTATGATCTTTTCCTTCTTGCCATTCTTCTGGGCTCCATGTTCTACCTTTTGCGTTTGATGAAGCTCAACCGTTTGCAGCAGATCGAACAGATACGAGGTGCAAGGGAAGAGGATCACGAGATCTATGAACCGGTACAGGCGCTCACTTCCCATGTCACATTCAAAGATGTTGCAGGCATCAAAGATGTCAAGGAGGAGCTTGAGGAGATCATCGATTTTCTCCGCGAACCACAGAAATACCGCAATCTTGACATCCGTCTGCCCAAAGGGGTATTGCTTGTAGGCCCTCCCGGTGTAGGCAAGACACTCATTTCAAAGGCTGTGGCGGGAGAAGCAGGTGTACCGTTCTTCTATCAGAGCGGTGCTTCTTTTGTGCATATTTATGTAGGCATGGGGGCCAAACGTGTCAGTGAACTCTTCAAAAAGGCCAAGCAGCTCGCCCCCAGCATTATTTTCATTGATGAGATCGATGCAGTGGGGAAAAGCCGCGGAGAATTCAGGAATGATGAGCGTGAAGCGACACTGAACCAGCTGCTGACAGAAATGGACGGTTTTGAAGAAAGCTCCGGTGTCATTGTGATCGGTGCGACCAACAAGATCGATGTGCTCGATGAAGCGCTGCTGCGTGCAGGACGTTTTGACAGACGCATCCATATTTCACTTCCGGATCTGGAAGACCGTATCAAAACACTGGAGCTCTACCTGGCCCATAAGCCGAACCAGGTCGATATAGAACAGGTGGCACGTATGACCGTAGGATTCAACTCGGCCGCGCTCGATACCCTGACGAACGAAGCGGCGATCTATGCCATGAGAGAGGGGAGAAAGGTCGTAGAGACGGAAGACTTTGAAGCGGTCAAGGAGAAAGTCCTGCTCGGTAAACGGAAAATACTCAGTTTTACCGAGGAAGAGCGCAAAATTCAAGCGGTCTATCAGGGAGCCAAAGCGGTCGTGGCTACCTGGCTGGATGTGGAATTTGAAAAGATCGGTATCGTTACGACACGGATGCTCTTTCAGGAGCATGAGATCCTTTCGCGTTCCAAACTCATCAACAGGATCAAGGTCTATCTTGCCGGAAGCATTGCGACAAAACTCAGATACAATGAACAGTTCACCAATGCCAGTGCCGATATCATGCAGGCCAAGGAGCTTGTGAACAAGGTGATCTACACTTATGCGATGAGCGAGAATTTTATTGTCACGCCGCTTCAGGAAGAAGAACTGTTGAGAGATACGGTCTCCGAACTGAGCGCTCTGCTGAAGACACTCGATAAAGCAGTCGATGAAGTCTCGGTTTATCTTTTACAGTATGAAAATATCAGCCATGAACACTGTCAAAAGATACTGAAAGAGCTGTTCTAGCCAGATGTTGTATTTCAATGGTTTTTCACTTAAAAATGAGCAGATCTTCTTTGATGCACTGCTGCCAGAGAGTGTACTGTACGTTGCAGGTTTCAGTTACGGTGCGCAAAAAGCTTTTGAGTATGTCTATCACAGTGCCAGACGGGTCGACAGGCTCATTTTGCTTTCACCCGCCTTTTTTCAGACACAAAAACCTGCTTTTGTCCGCACACAGCTGCGTTATTTTGCATCGGATAATGAGGCATACGTGAAACAGTTCCTTCAGAATGTGGTCCATCCTGCACAATGCGATCTCTCAGCACATTTGGATCCGGGGTCAAAAGAAGAACTCGAAGCACTGCTGAGCTACACATGGGATACGGAAAAAATCAAAGAGGTACTTGACCGGGGTACGACCATCGAAGTTTTCTTCGGAGAAGAGGACAGGATCATCGATCTTGACAGTGCCTATGCTTTTTTCAAGCCGCTTGGCGTATGTTATCTGATCAAAGGTGCAGGGCATCTTCTTCTGGGAAAGAGGTCGCCGTATGGGACATGAGCACACCCATGAGGTAAAGAACTACAACCGTGCTTTTACCATCGGTGTACTGCTGAATGTTTCTTTTGTGATCATAGAAGCAGTCTATGGACTGCTGGCAAACTCCCTCTCTCTGCTTGCCGATGCAGGGCATAATCTCAGTGATGTAATGGGGCTGCTTCTGGCCTGGGGTGCCAGCTGGATGGCAACTGTGGCAGCAAGCACAAAGAGAACGTATGGTTTTAAAAAGATCACGGTACTGGCATCGCTGGCCAGTGCACTCCTCCTTTTTATTGCGCTTGCAGGGATTTTTTATGAAGCTTTGGAACGTTTGAAAGAGCCTCATCCTGTAGAGGGCCTGACAGTCATCATCGTTGCGGGTATCGGGGTTTTCATCAATACGGCTACGGCACTGCTTTTTATGAAAGACCAGAAAGAAGACCTCAATATCAGAGGGGCTTTTTTGCATATGGCGGCTGATGCCCTTATTTCTCTTGGGGTCGTGATCGCCGGTATGGTTATCCTTTACAAAGGATGGCTGTGGGTGGATCCTGCAGTGAGTATCGTGATCACGATAGTGATCTTCATCGGTACATGGGGACTTTTGAGAGATTCGGTCAATTATCTCATCGATGCTGTTCCCAAAGGCATCGAAGAAGAGCAAGTGAGAGCCTATCTTCAAAGCATTGAAACGGTGGAAAGCCTGCACGATCTTCATATCTGGCCGCTGAGTACGACACAGACAGCATTAAGTGTCCATCTGGTGCTCGATCCCCTTCCCCAATCACAGAATGATTTTCTATATACCGTACAGGAGGCGTTGTATGAACGCTTTGGCATTATTCACAGTACCATACAGATAGAAGAGAGCGGGATAAACAACCGCTGCCTGCTTCAAAAAGAGGTGTGATCCCTTATTTCTTCTCTATCAGCTTCGTCAACTCATAATATTTTTGCTGTATCTGCATATTTTCGAAAGGTACGATGTTGGGAACCTGTATCCTGCTGACTTCAGAGAACATATTCTGGCTTTCGGAGATGAGCTCGTAGAGATCTGCACTGAGTACGACGGTCTTGTAAGTGTTCCTTGCCAGCTGCAGATTCTTTCTGGTGATCTTCTGGGCGTTGATCATACTGATCTTGGAAGTGATAAGATCGCGCTTGTAGAGTTCGGCCACATGAGCGGTAAGTTCCTGTGCCTGCAAGTTCTTGCCGTAAATGTCACGGCGTCTTTGGCTGACATCCGAAGAGGCCAGGTCTTTTGTCTTCTCCATCATACTGCGGGCTTCAGAGATAATACTGTCTATCTTCGGAAGATACTCCCTGTCCACCCTGTCGATATATTTCTGCTGAATGTAAACGATCAGTTCGAGTGTGACCAGGTGCAGGCCATAATACTTCTTGGCATAGTTAAGGTCCTCATTGTTCTCTTTCATCAGGACCATGATCTGTGAAGTGATATGTTTGAGTACATCCATCATCAAAGCCATCTGTATAATGTCATCACCGTCCACACGTGTCAGCAGTACATTGATCTGCTCTGCAGAAAGAGTGACACCAATATCTGCGAACTGCTGTATCAGTTTCCCCTTGATCTGTGATATACGGATGAGATCGTTCTTGTTCTCCTCTTTGAGCGCGTCGATCTTTTTTGCATAATCGGCTTTGGTCGTCTTGATACTGCTCTGGGCAGGGGCACTGATCTTTTTTTCCCGGTAAAATGCCATAGTGTTCTTGTTGCTCGCGATATCCTGGTGCAAAGCGTTGATCTCTTTTTTGTAAGAGAGAAAATCATCGTCTATCAACGTATCGATGATCTTGTCAAAAACGTTGTCGATATCTTTTTGGATATCTTTCTTGTCAGAACCGATCCAGGCGGAATTCGGTGCCTTTTCCATCTCATCGGTATATTTGAGGCCCTCTTCCAGCTGTGGGAGCAGATCGTCCCAAAGGGCATTCATATGTGCCTCTTTGCTTTGAGGTTTTCCCTCTACCACAGGCTTGAACTCTTTGTAGATCTCCACAGTCTTGTTCTTTGCATTTTGATAAAGGCTGCTTCCCTGTTCCAGCATATCGGACTTCCAGTCGGCATGCACAAAGGTGGCTGCCGCCAAAAGCAGTAGATGGATCCGCATGGTTTCTCCTTAAAGGGTTTACGGCATTATAGCACTATTTGGAATATCGAGACAACAAGTGCCCTTGTCTCAATGTCTGCGTTTTCCGTGATAGCCGCCCCGGTGGGAAGAACCGCCTCTCTTGTTTTGTACATGGCAGCTGTCACAGATGGAGAAACGGTAAGAGAAGTCGAGGACCTTGCCGCATTTTCGGCATTTCTTGGTGAAGTGGCCCTGGCGCAGTGAATTCTCTATATAATGGTTGAGCCGGACCCTGGCCTGCAGGGCTTTTTCGGTATCTTCGAAAATATCAGGGAATTTGAAACTGAGCCAGAGATAAAGCGATATTTCCCGTACGCGATCTTCGGCATTGAGCAGCATGTCGTTGGTCTGTGCGAAGGCAGGCAGATCCCTGGGCGGGATGTAAAGTACTTTTTTGCCTGCTTCTATCTGTTTGATATAGCGGTGGAAGACCGACTCGATGTAGGGGGAAGAGATGCTTGCGGGTGCACAGGCAAGATAGAAACGGGTCTTCAGGTCAAGGTCATATTCATCCACAATGGCTGCGATCTCCAGCATCGAGTCGATATTGGCCGCGATGAAGGGACCGTCGAATTCCATATTGTCCGCAAAGAAACCCAGGATCGTGGTGATGTTGTCTGTCTCCAGTATTTCTCCTATGAGCATGACATGTTCAAGGCTTGCCATCACAGAAACGGGAAGCGCTATGTCGGGCAGGGGAGAATGGAACGCTTTGGTGATCGTATCAAGGGCTATGGGGTCCAGTGCACCGACATAGCCTTTTTCTGTAAAGCCGTATCGTCCGGCGCGTCCGGCGATCTGCTGTACTTCTGCCGGAAGCAGTTCCCGCCGGCGAAGGCCGTCAAACTTGTTGTCCTTGGCAAAGAGCAGGGTTTTGATGGGAAGGTTAAGCCCCATGGCGATGGCATCGGTG
>JALSTF010000252.1 GCA_026983895.1 Sulfurovum sp. | reverse complement strand
GCCAATGACGATTCCCTCATCTACGGCTGCTTTGGTTGCGGAGAGGGCATCATCCACTCTGTCTTTCTTCTCTTTCATCTCCGTTTCGGTCGCTGCACCGACCTTGATGACAGCCACACCGCCGGAAAGCTTTGCCAGTCTCTCCTGCAGTTTCTCTTTGTCATACTCGCTGGTAGTGTTCTCTACCTGTACTTTGATCTCGGCAACCCTTGCTTCAACCGCGGCTGCATCACCTTTTCCGTCGACAATGACTGTATTGTCTTTATCGATGACCACACGGCCTG
Source organism: Sulfurovum sp. (assembly GCA_026983895.1). GTDB lineage: Bacteria > Campylobacterota > Campylobacteria > Campylobacterales > Sulfurovaceae > Sulfurovum. The sequence continues at coordinate 6,134 of JALSTF010000252.1, read as the reverse complement.
CCTGGCCAAGGTCGTTCAGTGTTGCTTTGTCGAGGCTGAGGCCAAGCTCTTCAGTAATGACGTTCGCACCGGTAAGGATGGCGATGTCTTTGAGCATCTCTTTCTTTCTGTCACCGAATCCCGGTGCTTTGACCGCCGCGATATTGAGTACACCCTTGAGTCTGTTGAGTACCAGTGTTGCCAGTGCTTCCCCTTCAAGGTCATCTGCGATGATCAACAGTGGTCTTCCGCTCTGCTGGATCTGCTCAAGGATAGGTACGAGATCCTTCAGTGAGGTGATCTTTCCATCCGTAATGAGCAGCAGCGGGTTCTCCATCTCACAGGTCATTTTCTCCGTATTGGTCACAAAATACGGTGAGAGGTAGCCTCTGTCGAACTGCATTCCTTCCACGACTTCAAGATCGTCATTGATCCCTTTGGCTTCTTCGACAGTGATGACACCGTCCTTTCCTACCTTTTCCATCGCTTCGGCGATCAGGTTTCCGATAGTCTCGTCCGAGTTCGCGGAGATGGTCGCGACCTGTGCGATCTCCTTCTTGTCCTTGACCTCTTTGGAGATCTTCTTGAGCTCCTCGATGATCGCTGCACTTGCTTTGTCCATGCCACGCTTCACTTCAATGGGGTTCGCTCCCGCAGTGATGTTCCTCAATCCCTCTTTGAAGATGGAATGGGCCAGTACGGTCGCTGTGGTCGTACCGTCACCTGCCTCGTCAGCGGTATTGCTCGCCACTTCCTTGACCAGTTGTGCACCCATGTTCTCCAGTGTATCGGAAAGTTCGATCTCTCTTGCCACGCTTACACCGTCTTTGGTGATGTGCGGTGCACCGAAACTCTTTTGAATGAGTACGTTACGGCCTCTTGGCCCCATGGTCACTTTTACGGCATCTGCCAGTTTTGTGACACCTTCATACAGTCCGTTTCTTGCTTTATCTGAAAAAAATATCTCTTTTGCCATGTTCAATCCTTTATTAAATGATCTATATTTGTTTTATATTATACGAGCAGTCCGAAAATATCGGAACTTTCCATGATAAGATATTCCGTCCCGTCAAGAATGATCTCGCTGCCGGAATATTTCCCGAATACGACAGTGTCGCCTTCATTGATATCCTCTACTTCGCTGCCTACAGCGATCACTTTGCCTTTGGATGGTTTCTCTTTTGCATTGTCCGGTATGATGATCCCTGAAGCTGTGGTGTTGGATTCCTCCACTCTTTGGATCAAAAGTCTGTCACCTAATGGCTTAAAATTCATGATATCTCCTTACGATTTATGATTTTTGTAATGGAATCATACAAAAAAATGTTTACTTTGTCAAGACACTTTAGTCAAACACACTAAACTTTTTTAACAAATAATTTTAATATTATAGTTGAAAACTCTTCATAAATGTTGTATAATCCTTTGAAAAAAAGGAGAACAGACTATGGCTGAGAAAAAACAGAAAAAAGTAGTACTCTTTACCACACCGACCTGCAAATGGTGTACTACGGCGAAGAACCATCTAAAACAGCACAATATCAAATTTAAAGTGATAGACATCTCTAAAGATCCCAAAGCGGCAAAAGACTGCGAACAGCATGGCTGCAGAGGTGTCCCTGTCTATCTCATAGGTTCCCAATGGATCTGCGGCTTTGACCAGAAAAAAGTGGAAAAACTCTTAAATCTTTAAATTTTTTAAAAAAACTATTGACAATAAAGCAAACTTTAGCTAAAATTTCGGTCTCTTCATTAGTGGCAAGATAGCTCAGTTGGTTAGAGCGCTGCTCTCATAAGGCGGAGGTCCGGGATTCGAGTTCCCGTCTTGCTACCACGTATTTTACAATTATGACCTTTCTACATAAACTATAAATACTACAATTTTGACTTTTTTACATAATAAAATCCTATTTTATATAAATATTCCAAAATATTAAGATTAAAAAATATAGAAATATGATATTCTTATGGCATGAGCATTTTGAATGCAAAATTTAAACAAAGGACAAGGAGTTTAAAATGATGAAAAAGGTACTGGCGTCAGCACTTTTGTGCGCAGGATTGGGAAGCAATGTAAGTGCAGGGGATGATATTTTTACAAGTAAAACTTTTATCGGTTTGGAATTAGGATATTCTGAAGTACAGGGAGATGTCGGATCACTGGTGGATGGTGAACCGGTCATTGAAAAGAACTTTACCGGGGATTATGATCTCCAATACGGGTTTAGAGTTGGGGCGCAAAACGAGAGTTGGCGGACTACGTTTATCTTTGATTATTATGACAGCAGTGATAATAATATGAATGTTGAACAGGGATATTTTACTGTGGATTATTTTATTTTGGAAAAAGAATCTACACTCCGACCATATATAGGATTGAATGTAGGCTATGCCAACTATGAGAGTGATTATGTAGACGACAGCGGTTTCCTTTATGGTGCACAGGCAGGGATCGTTCTGGCTGCAGGAGAGAATATCAATTTGGATATTGGGTATAGATACTCTTTATCGGACATAGATTCCATGGACCATATAGGAAGTGTTGTCTTCGCCGCCAGTTATATTTTCTAAGTTTGCAGGAGGAATATATTAATGAAAAAGAACCTTATATATTTAGTTATGGTCGCAGCAGGGATTCTGTTGTCAGCATGTGGGAGCAACAGCAAAGCGGATCCTATTCCCACACCTACGCCTCCGCCAGGCGGTTATGCGTTTATGAATTTTACATCTAAATTAACAATTGACGAGTATAAAACATACCCTATCCGATTCCAATTGACAAAAAATGGTTTGGCTGTTCCTGATGCAGAAGTATTCATGAAGATACCTGATCAGAGTATCGGTTCGATCAGAGACTCCAAAGTCATTACGGATGAAAATGGAAAAGGGGCGTTTGTCTATACTCCACCTGCTGTTTTCCCGGAAAAAGGACAATTGTTCGTTGTCTATACTGATGGCAATATCACACTGCAGGAAACCGTCAAACTTTCTTTTGATCTCAAAAGTGATATCCCCTCCGAAGGCCGACCAACAACACTTTCAATATCCTATAGAAAAACAGAATGTAAAGATGAAAGTATCATCGGATACTATTCTGTACATGCGGTAGACAGATTCGGAAGACCTCCGGTTGTGCCTATCCCCGTGAGAGTTTCTCTGGTCAATGGGATAAAGATAATTAATAATGACATCATTCAAAAAGGCACAGGGCATATTGCCTATAGCAATCCATCGGATATTTCAAGCCCGATTGTATTTTCGGATGGAAGTGTTGATTATGCAGCGCAAACAGAGGTAAAAGCAGGTGATAACCTTATTATCTTCCCTTCACAGGGAAGAACGCATGTATCGTACATAGGCGGATGGGATATTAAAACTGTAAGTGATATCCTTACTCTGAATGAACAGTATAACAATCTGGTGCAAGATGGTTCGTTGACCTATATGATAGGAAATGAAGAAAGATTGCTTGGAGGAAGAAATGGAGAAGCAGGCAGGCTGGCTGTTGCACATGTTGAACCTGACTATACGACTGACAACAACGGATTTGCCTATTTTGAAATTAATTTTGACCCTATATTGGCCGGTCATACCGTGACTGTGGAAGCACATGGCAATGAAGATGGACACAGAGTGGGGGTGGCACAAAAAGTTGCTTTAAGGTGGGATGATTTTACGGCCCCAGATATAAAAGTATCCAATTCTGGTGGTACGGAAGTTGCTTATATCCCGCTTACTATTGATCTTCAAGCTCAAGGGTGTAGTGGAAATCAGCCTTTGATCGATGTACCGGTAAACCCTAACAGTTTTAAGGTTGATCCATCTAAACATTGCCAGATAGACAAGGAAAATAGTAGATTTTATTCTGATGCATATGGTAGTGTTAAAATTGTTGTAAATACAGATGGTAATATATCTGACACAGGAGGAACGGATGATTGTACGATCAAATGGGATGGAGGTATTACCTCGCTTTTATATGAGTATTAAATAAAAAACTCTTTTATTGTGAGTTGAAGCCGTGGACTTTCCATGGGCTTCTTCTGTCCATATCTAATCTTCAATACTTTCTACTATAATTTCATATAAATTTTTCACTAGGTAATTTCCAATGATAGACTTAAAATACCTCCAAAACAACTTTAACGAAGCCAGTGCTAAACTGCAGAAAAAGGGTGTAGATAGCGAGACCCTTGAAAATCTTCAAAATCTTTTCAAGAGGCTTAAAGGTGCCAATGCCAAGCTTGAAGCTGCCAAGGCGGAACAGAACAGTATGTCCAAGCTCTTCGGGCAGTATATGCGTGAGGGGAAAGATATCACCGAGCTTAAAGCCAAGGTAGATGCGAATAAAGAGGCTATGGTCCCTTTGCAGGAAGCCGCAAGAGAAGCAGAAGAAGCGCTGTATGCCGTAGCTTTGGCCGTACCGAATTTTCCGGATGATTCCGTTCCAGCTGGAACGGATGAAGAGGATAATGTGGAGCTTCGAAAAGTGCTTGAACCAAGAGTGTTTGATTTTGCCCCCAAAGAACATTGGGCTTTGGCAGAAGAAAATGGCTGGATAGACTTCGAGCGCGGTGTAAAGCTGGCAAAAAGCCGTTTTTCTGTTCTTCGGGGTGAAGCGGCAAGGATGGAGAGGGCGCTTATTAACTTCTTCCTCGATACCAATGCCCAAAAAGGGTTTGAAGAGCTCTGTGTGCCGTTCATGAACAATGCGCAGATGCTTCAGGGAACAGGGCAGCTGCCAAAGTTCGAGGAGGATCTGTTCAAGATAGAAGAGGAAGATCTCTATCTTATCCCTACAGCGGAAGTGCCTTTGACCAATATGTACAATGATGAGATCCTCCTTGCAGATCAGCTGCCGGTACTGATGACGGGCTATACCCCCTGTTTCAGGAAAGAGGCAGGTTCGGCCGGGCGTGATACTCGCGGGATGATCCGCCAGCACCAGTTTGACAAGGTGGAGATGGTCGCTATTGCCCATCCGGATAAAAGTGATGATATTTTTGAAATGATGGTGCAGAATGCTTCGGATATCCTCGCTGCACTTGGGCTTCCTCACAGGGTGGTAGAACTCTGCGGCGGGGACCTGGGTTTCTCGGCGGCGAGGACCATTGACCTGGAAGTATGGCTTCCCGGACAGAACAAATACCGTGAGATCTCTTCCATCTCCAATACGAGGGATTTTCAGTCGAGACGGGCAAAGATCCGATTCAAGGACGGTAAGAAGAACAGATTGGTGCATACACTGAATGGTTCAGCATTGGCAGTGGGCCGTACATTGATCGCTATTATGGAGAACTATCAGAATGAGGATGGGAGTATTGCCATCCCGGAAGTGCTGAAAAAATATCTGTAGGGTAGCGCTTTTAAGCCCACCAGACAATCAAGTTGTCAAAACTTGGCTTGAATGTTGCATATTGTGGAAGGTGGGCATAAATGCACCACCCTACGGGATGTTAATGTGCAGCTACAAGGGCAATCCCCAGGCTTAGAGGATCACCTTATGCGGTCTTTCTTTCAATTTTCCCTCCATACTCAGATAGGAATTCAATGCACCGATATAGGCACGGGCTGAAGCCAGCATCGTATCGATATTCAGTCCATGTCCGATAATAGCGGGTTCACCGTTGAAGGAGACTTTGACGGTCACATTCGCCAAGGCATCCTTCCCTTTGCTTACAGACTTTACTTTGTAGTCAAGCAGCTGACCTTCATAGCCAGATATTCTGTCAATGGTCTTGAATATGGCATCCATGGTTCCGTCACCGATGCTTGCATCGATAATTTCATTGTCCTCTTTTTTAATGCTGACGGCAGCACTGGGTACACCGTTGCTGCAATCCATCAGCTGCAGGGAAATGAGTTCAAAGATCTTTGGAGCAGAGCTCATCTCGTTCGTGACCAACGCTCTCAAGTCATCATCGTAGATCTCTTTTTTTCTGTCTGCCATGATCTTGAAGCGTTCAAAAGAGGTGTTCAGTGCTTCGTCATTGAGTGTAAAGCCCAATTTGTTCAATTTGTCTTTAAAGGCAGCCCGTCCGGAGTGTTTTCCCAGAACCAGTGTATCTTCCATGTCAAGCCCGATATCTTCAGGGCGGATAATTTCGTACGTCTCTTTGTTCTTGAGCATACCGTCCTGGTGTATGCCGCTCTCA
>JALSTF010000251.1 GCA_026983895.1 Sulfurovum sp. | reverse complement strand
CCGTACGATTGTTTTCGGCGGCCGGCAAAACAACAAATGCATTCAAAGAGATAAGAAGTATCAGATATTTTTTCATAGCAGACTCCATTTTAATGTTGCATCATTTCAGGAGACTATAACAAAAGGGAACTTAGACAAATATAAATTGAACTAATGATTTTATAAATTTAAACTTATATATAAAACAGCTCAAGTGCGAAGCACCCAAATAAGCAGAAGCGTCCCTATGGTCAGGTTGAGCCAGCTTACCCCGGATGCGAACATCTCTTCAAGCTGCCCGTAGATCAAACGCTGTATTTCCATCGGTTCGGTAATACTGTGCAGATGCGCCCACGCGACCAGCTGATCCTGCCAGATATAGGTGACCAGTTCAGGGACAAAAAAGAAAAGTATGACCCCCGCTATCCCCCAGACACTCTTTTTGGGTTTTATCTGCGAAACCGCTTTTTTAAGTTTGGGGTCATTGTCAATATGTGTCTGGATCTTTTTTATTTTTTCTCTCATTTAACAGTAACTCAGCAGCATGCCTTCTTTTACTTGCTGCATCGTCTCTTCTCCTACCAGTCTCCTTACGATAGCCAGGCCAAAACATACAGCAGTTCCCGGTCCCTGAGAAGTCATGACATTGCCATCTTCCACTACTTTTTGGTCTGCCATATAGCCCGGATGGTCAATCTCTTCTACTGCTCCTGGATAGGCTGTATATTTTGCACCCAGCACCCCGGCCTTTTTGAGTGCGAAAGGGGCAGCGCACATGGCACCTACCACTTTCTTCTCTTTGAATTCTCGAAGAAGCTCCTGTACCCTGGCATTTTCCGCCAATGCATAGGTACCGCCCCACCCGCCGGGAAGCACCATCATGTCAAAATCATCCGTAATAACATGGTGGATAGAAATATCAGCCTTTATCGTGATGCCGTTGGCACCGAGTACCAACTCTTTTTGTACTTCATCCTCCAGATAAGCCAGTCTTACGTCGATCCCGCCGCGCCGCATGACATCGCACAATGCGACCGCTTCAAGCTCTTCAAAACCTTTTGCCAAGGGTAACAATACATTTGCCATTCTATTTCTCCTTCTGTAAAATATGGTTGATGATACGATATCCGTGATTGAGTGCGATAGCGATACTCCCGCCGCTTTTGAAGGCAATATCGCCGGCAATATACATCCCCTCGATACTGCTCTCATAATTCTCATCAAAGATCGGCTCTCCGGTTTCATCCAATGCTATGCCGCAAGCCTTGAGAAAATCGATCGGTGTCGTACCCCCGATCGCATAGATCACACGATCGAAGCGTTCCGGGCCATCCGTGAAATTGACCTGTACCTGGCCATGTGCATTCTCAAGCCCTTCAATATCCACACCGAGCCTGGTCCGTACCATGTCGTTTTCGCAATGCTCCAGTATCATTTCCTGGTTTGTGGGGTTTGGCCTGGTCAGTGATTCTCTTCGGTAGTTCAAAGTCACATCATTGGTACTGCTGAGATCACAGGCATACTCTACTGCGGAATCTCCACCCCCTACGATGAGTATCTTCTCCCCGTTGCTGCACTGGTCAAGATTGAAATTGACCTGTTTTCGGAGTGAAAGCGGGATCTTGTAGGAGGGTTTGTTCGGTTTGCCCATGCGGCCAATAGCAACAATAACATTTTTGGCTAGATCGGTACCGCATCCCGACGTAACATGAAAAAGCCCCTCTTTCTTCTCTATCTTCTCGACACCGCAATTGAAACGCGTATCAATGGTTTCTTCATCCAAAAGCCTGTCAAAGTAATCCAGAGTACTTTCTTTGGTGCCGTCAGTGAATTCAACATTGCCTTCCAGATCGACAGCCTGACCCTGCCAGTCTTTGTCGACACGCTTTCTGTCCTTGTAGAATTTTCGTATGGTGTGGGAGTGGTTATCGGTTTTTTCTATCATCAGTACTTTTTCAAGTCCAAGTACCTTTGCTTCGACCGCTGAGCCTATCCCTCCGGGTCCGCCGCCAATAATGATAAGGTCATATACATTTTCCATTGGGCTTTCATCCTTTATCAAATAAAATTATAGGGCACCTCTAACAATAGGTGCCCTATACACTTAAAGAGTGTACCATTTTCCAAATGATAAATCTATGACAGGAAAGAGATTTCTCTAGCTATTGTCCGGTATGATTACTTTTGCATACATTCCCGGGAAGATATTTTTGCCGCCTTTGTCAAAAGAGACACGCATTTTTATCTTGTGTGTCATAGGATTGGCATCAGGGATGATCGCTTTGATCCTGCCCACCGTCTTATATTTGATAGAAGGGATCTCAACAACCAGCCGTTCTCCCTCGTGTACTCTTCCGATGATGCCTTCGGAGAGTGACACATCGATCTCCAGATGCTCCGTATCGACGATCATGATGGCCAACATGCCGGGCATGAGCATATCACCGACTTTTATGTTCTTTTGCACGACCACACCGTCAGCAGGTGCTTTCATTTTCAGATAATTGAAAACGACCGCCATCTGTTTGACCTGTTCGGCGGCATGCTTGACCATGATCTTCGTCGATTCAAGCATCGCTTTGACATTTTCTATCTGGCCTTCAAGATCATCCCAGTCAAAACCGGTCATTCCCATTTTTCTTTTGAGGTTTTTTTTCTTTTTGTTGATGACACGCAGACGGTCTTTCCAGTATTCCAGTGCGATCTGGGACTGTTCAAGCATCAGGTTCGCCTGTGTTTTCATAATGTCAAATTCCGCAGACTCCATTTCATAGAGGTCATCTTCGCGTTTGACCTTGTCTCCAAGTTTGACGTAGACCTTTTTCACATATCCCATATAGCGGCTTCCGATCATTTTCTGGCCGTCCGATACGACGGTACCCGTCAGAGAAATACTGTCCGCATGGATAACACTCCATGAGAATATCAGCATCAGAAGCAAATTTTTCATTTTTAACATATAAGTGTTTCTTTTCGTAATAGTCTTCAGTATTGGCTTTCAGGCAATACCGTGTGCCGCCATTTTACTCTTCTATCTTTAATCATTCCCTAACAGTACTTACCATTTTCGTAAACGGACATGGCATTTCATGCACTGTTGCGCGATCTTGCTGTATTCCTGCAGTGCCTGTACGGCATCGCCTGCTGCAAAACGTTCTTCAAGCGTAACCGCTTTGTTCTTGATCTTTTTCTGGATCTTACGTGTCATTTTCAAATCATTATTCAACCATCTTTCGTAGATATCCTTGTTATTCACTTCCGAATCGATCGGTCTGACATTGACGATCGTATTTTCAAGCACTTTGGTCCCTGCTTTGACGATATCGACATTGTTATAGAAAAAACCGGACTGGATATCCTGCATTGCCTGTGCCATTTGCTGCATATCATGTATCCTGTCAGCCTGAGTATAGCCATCAGCCAAGGCCAATGTTGTTGCTGCCGCTGAAAGCAGTGTAATTCGACGTAAAAAAATGTTCATTTTTTCATCCCCTTTCTGTTGTTGGTATTTGATTTCACCATTGTAACCAATTATCTTTAATAACACAGTTACATTGATTATCATCATATAATTTAATTACAAATTTTTATATTATTTAAGTTTTAATTTAAAGTTTTGGTGATAAGATGACGACAGGTGATACCTAAACAAAATTATTTTAGAAGGATGTATGTATGAAAAAAACAGTACTTTCATGTGTAGCAGCAGCGGCGCTTTTCACAAGTGCTCAGGCAGATTTTAGCTTTGGAGACATGTTCAAAGATATGAAAGAGGCAGCGATTTCTATGAGTAAAGATGCGAAGGACAGCGTCGAATCCATGAAAGACGGTGCCGTAGAAACAAGTAAAAGTGCAGAGAGAACGGTTACCAATGTAAGTGCCGATGCGAAAGATACTTCAGTGAAAGTTTCTGACGACCTCAAAACAGCACAGGTTTCTACAAGTAAAGATGTCAGAGATGCAACAGTAGAAGTTGCGGAAGACACCAAAGACTCCATTACCAATACAACGAAAGATCTCAAGGATTCTACAACGATCGCATCGAAAGATATGAAAGATTCAGCGATCTCCGTATCCAAAGATATCAATGATGCAACCAAAACTGTTTCGAATGACTCAAGAGATTCTGTCAAAACAGTCTCAAACGATTCCAGAGATTCTGTTAAAACAGTTTCCAACGATACGACTGATTCCGTTAAAACAGTTTCCAATGATTCAAGAGACTCAGTAAAAACCGTTTCCAACGACTCAAGAGACTCAGTAAAAACAGTATCAAATGATACAAGAGATTCAGTGAAAGATGTTTCTGATAATGTCAATGATTCTACCAAAACGATCTCTAACGACTCAAGAGATTCTGTACAGACGATCTCCAATGATTCTAGTGATTCCGTAAAAACAGTTTCCCATGATACGAGAGATTCTGTCAAAGATGTATCTGACAACCTCGACGATACAACAAAAACAGTTTCCAACGATTCAAGAGATTCTGTCAAAAGAGTTTCAGACAATGTCAACGACTCTACCAAAACGATCTCCAACGATTCAAGAGATTCTGTCAAAGATGTATCTGACAATGCGAATGATTCTACCAAGACGATTTCAAAAGAGACTAGAAAATCTGTAAAAGAAGTGGCGGACGACAACGACGCACATAAATAATCTTACTGCAAGACCTCCGAAAAGCTACCGTAACTTTTGGTAGCTTTTCACTTCTACTGATCAATTTTCATTAATCATATTTATTTTATCTATGAACTTTATGCTATTCTATTGTATTAATTACAAAAGGATATACCTATGCCTGCTCTTAAAAGATTTATACTTCTAAGCCTGCTACTCCTGCTCCCGCTTTCCCTTTTTTCTGCAAATACAAAAGGTGAAGATGCCCTTGCCGTGATCTACACTGTCAAAGGTGACATCCAGGATAAATACAATGCGATGATGGAAGAGAAGATAAAGACCATAGGCTTTCACCTCACCGATCCACACAAAAGGGTCAATGACCAATACAAAAAAAAGTATGGATCCAGTGTACTGGACGTACTGAGTTTCATGCCGGTGGTCAATGACAAAATGATGCTGCCGCTGCTCAATATCGACCCGCGTATCTCCGGATTCGGTCCGTTCAATATGCTCATTGCAAAAAAAACCGATGAGGATGTGACCCATATAGGCCATTTACAGCCCAAAGTCATGCTCGATATCCTGGGTATTACAAACAAAGAGGTCAGAGAGAAATTCACAGCGAGTTTCAAACCCCTGGATGCGATGATCGAAAAAGAACTCGGAGGGACAAAAAGTTATCTTCCTGTAAAAAAACTTCCCAAGCAGACAATGATCACTTACGAATATACTTTTCAGCCGGTTGATGATATCGAAGACTTCATGGATGAGATACAGAATAAATTTGAAGATGCATTCATTGCAAAGCAGTATCTCATTGCCGGGTATCACAACTTCATGGAAGGTACGGACAATGCGAAAGAAGTCCTTAAAGACTACGATGCTTTCTGGAGCTACTCTCTCTGCCATCTTGAATTTTCCTACAACATGTTCGACACAAAAGGGGCACAGCCTTTAGCCGGCCTTTTTGCTCCGTGTACCATGTATATGTTTATCCCCAAAGGGAGCAACAAACTCATTGTCGGAATGTATAGACTGCACAACTGGACCGACACACTGGGCATAACTGACGAGAAGCGGGTAAAACTGGTAGAAAAACTCGACAAAGAGATCCCTGAACTTCTTGAGAGCATAGGAATGAAACCCATCCCCAATGTCAACCCCCTTGCATTGCTGAAAAAGAATGTACCTGCGAAAACACCTGTTTCCAAAGACACAAAAACGGCCAAAGTGATGCCCGCCACGAAAAAAGCAGGCAAAAAGTTCCTTGCAAAAATGTATGTCCTGAATGGGAATATAGAGAAAACGTATAATGAACTGGTAGAGAAACAGATCAAGAGCGTCGGCTTCAATATGGCAGACCCACATCACAGGGTCAACGACCAGTACAAAGCCAAATACGGTTCAACCGTACTGGATGTACTCAGTTTCCTTCCCGCGGTCAATGACAACAATGTCATGCCGCTTTTCAATATCGATCCGCGTATTGCAGGTTTTTCCCCATTCAATATGCTGATCTACAAAAAACTTACAGACAAAGTCACACACGTAGGGCATCTCACTCCGGAAGCCATGCTCGATATACTTGGTATAACCGACGATACCGTCAAAGAGAAGTTTACCGCTTCATTTGGACCGCTCGACAAGAAGATAGAAGCATTCTTCAAAGAAAAAGGCCTCAAATATACAATCGAAGAAATTCCTTATGAAAACACCACCAAAAAGAAGATGCTCAACTTCGTCTATACTTTTGAGAGAGAGGAAGATGCCGACATCGACGATTTCATCGAAGAGTTCCAGAACAAATTCGAACTGGCTTTCATA
>JALSTF010000250.1 GCA_026983895.1 Sulfurovum sp. | reverse complement strand
GCTTTTTGAAGCGAATATCCGTGAGGGGGTGGCCATACTCCAGCAAAAGGCACAGCAGATCGGTCTGGATATCGACCCTTATGCTCTCCAGCATCTCATGCTGCTGCTCAACAACAATATGGCGCTTTGCAGCAACGAATTGGAAAAACTGGCTATTCTGGGCACCAAAGTGACCAGCAAAGACATCGACCGTCTCGTCTATTCCACCGCACCGCTTGCCACCGAACAACTGCTTATCGATCTTTTCAACAAGAAGCCTGTTACCACGACCATCACAAAACTGCTGGATCTGGGAGAGAACGAAAATGAGCTGCTGCGTTCCACCCAGTATTTCGTCAACCAGATCTTCCTTTTCCATGCCTACATTAAACTGCATGGACATGTCGATTCAGCAGCGATCCTTGGCTATAAACTTCCCAAACAGATCGAAGAACAAAAGGCACAGCTTGCCCTGCGTGTCAAATCCGCTTCACTGCTGAAGATCTTTGAACACTTGCTCGAAAGTGAGATCACAATGAAGAAAGTCCCTGCCGCACAACGGGAAGTACTGCTTTACAGCATGCTGATCAAAATACAAAGCTACCTGTAAGAGAGTTTACGATAATATAATGCTTCCAAAATTCTTGCTCATTTTTGGACGGGTAGGAAATATCCGCGTTTTTAATGGGCTATTAAACCAAAAGGAACACCATGAATTGTTATGAAACACTGTTCGTAGTCAAACCGACACTGACAGATGAAGAGACTGCGGCACAGATCGAGAAGATCAAAAATGTGCTTGCGAAAGTAGATGCTGAGCTTCTTGCAGCCGATGATATGGGAATGAGAAGACTTGCGTATCCTGTACAAAAGAATGACAGAGGATACTACACCGTGCTTTTCTATAAAGCCAATGGTGAAGCGATCGCGGAGATCGAGAGAAACCTCAAGATCAATGAAGAGATCATTAAATTCCTCACTGTAAAATATGTAAAAAACAAAGAGATCGCACAATTCGACAAGCTGGTTGCAGCAGCCAATAAAAAACCTGCTGAAGAGAAAGCACCGGAAGCTGCTCCCGAAGCAGAGGCAACAGAAGCAGCAACAGAAGCAGTAGCAGAGACAACTGAGGCATAATCGCCCCACAGGAGAACCTTATGTATAACAAGATCATTTTAGCAGGAAACCTTACCAGAGACGTAGAAGTACGCTATACGCAGGGCGGTTCAGCCATCGGAAATACGGCCATCGCCACTTCGCGAAAGTTCAAGTCTCAGACAGGCGAACAGAAGGAAGAAGTCCTTTTTGTAGACCTGACATTCTTTGGAAGGACTGCCGAGATCGCAAACCAGTATTTACGTAAGGGAAGCAAAGTTCTGGTGGATGGCAGATTGAAGCTTGACCAGTGGACAGCACAGGACGGCACAAAGAGAAGCAAGCATTCGGTCACTGTAGAGAACCTGCAGATGCTCGACAGCAAGCGCGACAGTGAGCAGATGGCAGCTCAGGGGGGCTACAACGCACCTCAGCAGCATGACACCTACGCACAGCCGGCACCTTCTCAGCCCGCTCCCCAGGCAGCACCGCAGCAGCAGGCACCGACGCAGACCATCCCGGAAATAGACATCAGCGAAGATGAAATACCGTTTTAGGAGAAACACCCATGGCAGAAAGAAGAAAATTTAAAAAGAGATATTGCAAATATTGTGAGCAGAAAGTCGATTTCATCGACTACAAAGACTTGAACGCACTCAAATTCAGTTTGAGCGAAAGATTCAAGATCATGCCAAGAAGACTTACAGGAAACTGCAAAAGACACCAGGAGATGGTAACAGTAGCCATCAAGAGAGCAAGACAAACTGCACTCATCCCATACATCGTCGACAGAAAGAACGTCGTCGAAAATCCGTTTGAACTGATCAAATAGAGTTTAGACACTTGTTCCCATGCCAAGCGTGGGAACGGAACCACTTTCACCCCTGCGGAACAACCTGTTTTTTCAACACCAAAAACATTTTATCTGCTTCTTCCAATCCATAAAGATGCACTTCATCACTCTGAACACATTCCAAACCGCTCAAGCTGACAATATCTTCCACATCGTGATAATACTGCCGTATCGTCTCTTGTGACTTTTTAAAGCATTCATCCTCTTTTTCAAAAAGTGTGAACTCTGAAATATATTCACCCTCTTCAAAATCACTATCAACCGTCAAAAATCGGCTATCGTCATCCACAATGAAAGAACCCACTGCCACATTTTCAAAACCAAACAGGGTATTAATATCACAGAGAAAAACACCCCCCTCATTCAAGTGTGTTTTTACACAGCTGAGAAATCTTTGAAGCTGTGCAGCATCCAGATAGTTCAACATATCAAAAACAGCTGTGACAACATCATATTTGCCGCTTAGCATGCATAAGTCTATACATTCCGCATCATAGCCCTGCTCCTGTGTCCGTACCACCATAAGCGGACTGAGATCAATGCCTTTGACCCTGGGAATATCCAGAGCCCCCTGCATTTGACGGAGAAAATCCCCCGAACCGCAGCCTACATCGAGAAAAGAATCGAAACCGATGGTGTTGAGAAAAAGAAGATAGTGGGCATAGAGGGAGGGTGCCGCTTCTTTGACACCCAGGAGGTCCTCTACTTTGGCGTAGAGGTCAAGAGGATCCGATAGGTTAGTTTCCACGGCTTTCTACAACCGTTTTGATCTTTTCATACAGAGAAAGAATCTCGCTTTTCTTCGCATAAAAACTGTTCTTATTGGCAATAAGATGCGCGGAAGAGTCCATAATATCTTCAGCGACCTTCAAACCGTTCTCTCGCATAGTATTGCCTGTCTCAACGATGTCCACAATAGCATCCGCCAGACCGACAAGCGGTGCAAGTTCAATGGAACCATACAGTTTGACCACCTCTACACCCACAGCTTTTTGCGCAAAATAGTTCTTCGTAATATTCACCATTTTGGTCGCCACTTTGATATTCGGACGGCTCCAGTCGAGTTCATCTTCATTCTTGATACCTATGGCTACTTTGCATTTGCCCAGCTGCATATCAAGCAGCTGTATGATGTCAAGCTCCTTTTCGGTAATGACATCCAAACCTACGACCCCAATATCTGCGGCACCGTGTTCTACATAGGTGGGTACATCCTGGTTGCGCACATTGAGAAAACGGAAATCATCCATATCCAAAATAAGTTCGCGTCCTTCAAATTTGAACTCTCCGCCGAAGATCTCGGCAAAAATCTCCAGCGTTTGTTCTGCAATTCTCCCTTTGGGAAGTGCTACTGTCAACATTCTCTCATTTCCTTTAATGCATATCTCATTCCCTCGAACACCAGCGTTTCGCTGTAGTCAGCATGCTCGAAAAATGTGGAGAGAAACTCTCCGTCTCCTCCCGTAAAGTAGAGTGTTTTTCGGTTGCGGTGTTGGTTTATGAGTGCTTTGATGGACGCGATTATACCATAGCTTATCTGCTCTTTTGTTGTAAAGGGCAATCTATCCGGATCAACCGAAGGATCCACTTCAATATCGAGTACCGGTGAAATTCCTGCATAACATTTGACCATTGCCTGGATCCCGGGAAAAATGAATCCTCCCCTATATATGCCTTTTTCCATAATATCTACCGTAATGGCAGTTCCTGCATCGACAAAGATCCCGTTCTCATGGCTTAGGCAGAGTGCTTTTCGGTCCACACCCATGGTATCGTACTCTCCGGGGAGATGTATCTTCTGCGATATATTTTCCCACTCCCCGATACAGCCTATCTGTTTTTCTATATCCGTATTGACAGAGATATACTTCAGGGGCTGCTTCCTATATCTTCCTATCGCTTCACTATAGGGAAGATGTTCAACCCTTTCACCATCATAGATATGAAAATGTGTATTGCCGATGTCGGCCAGAAGCATCGTATCTCCTTCCTCTGGGTGAATGATCCTACGCGGTTTCATGCCATACTTTCCATCCATGCTCTTCCAGCAAAGCTTTTGCTTTGGAACAGAGCGGCGCATGGATAATGATATATTTTTTCTTGATCCTGCTGTCTATGTACTGCTCGATCTTTTCATGCAGTACCATCAGTTCATTCGCCTCTTTACGCAAGATACGGCTCTTTTTTTCAAGGGTCATCACAAGGGCATAATACCCTTTCAGATCGACACCGACATAAAGGCCGACTTTTTTTCTGGAACCTATCTCTTTGGGTTCGATCTCTTTGAAGGATTTGAAAATAACATGCTTTTGCTGTAAAAATTCTACGATCTTTTTCATAAATAAACCTCACTTCTCTCCAGCATATGCAAAAATGTATGAACGCCAACAGGTTTTGAGAACAAATATCCCTGATATTCATCTGCACCGCAGGAATGAATGAAGTCCAGTTGAGATTTCTCCTCTATCCCTTCGGCAACCACCTTTATGTTGAAAATTTTTGCAAGGCTTATGACCATTTTTATAAGTTCTCTACTTTCTGGCTTAGAAATATCATCAAAAAAGCTTTTATCCAATTTCAAAGTATCTACAGGTAAACGCTGAAGATAGGTGATCGATGAATAACCTGTACCAAAATCATCGATAGCAAACTTAAATCCTTTTTCCTGTAAACTTCTTATCTTGTTATCGGCAATATCAAACTCTTTGATAATCATCGATTCTGTAATTTCAAATTCAATATGCTTCGGATCTACATGATGGTGCTTTAAAATATCAATGACTAATTGTTCAAAATTTGGATCCATAAACTCTTTAGCATCTACATTAATAGCTAAAGTACCATGAAAAATATTTTGTGTCAGAAGCTCACACCCCTGATGCAGTGCTAATATGAAAAACTTCCCAACAACCCCCATACCTTCTGCTACCGTTAAAAAATATTCGGGGCCAAGTATACCTTTTTGAGGATGATTCCACCGTACCAACATTTCAGCACCGGTAATCTCATTTTTCTTCAAATCAATTTTTGGCTGATAATAAAAACAAAATTCATTATGTTTCAAACCTTCTTTTATCTCAAGTTCCATACGCATCATGCGATGTAGTTCTTCCTTTATCTTATCATCAAAAAACAAGTAGTGTCCTCTGCCATTTTTTTTGGCTTTATACATCGCTTTGTCCGCATGCAGCACAAGATCATTGATACTCGCTTCCCCATCAGGGAACATACGTATACCAATACTCGCTCCTATTTTTACAGTAACCCCTTCTATATTATGCCTTTGAGCGATTGTATCAATTATATTTTGTGCGATATGTGCTACTTTTTGCCATGCTTTTTTATGAGAGTTGCCCAGATTGAGAAGCAATACGGCGAACTCATCCCCGCTCATACGTGCTACAATATCATTTTCCCGTACACAATGCTTTATTTTGTGTACAACTTCTATAAGAAGCTGATCTCCAATATAATGCCCGTAAAAATCATTGACTTGTTTAAAATGATCAAGATCAATAAACAAAAAAGCATGGGTTAAACGCTCTTTTTTCGCTTTTTTGAATGCTTTTTCAAGATATTGCATTAAAGATTTTCTGTTGAGTACTCCGGTAAGAAAATCATGATCAGCCTGATGCTGTACCATTTTTTGCGTCTCTCTGATTTCACTCAGGTCGAAGAACTGTGCAATGTAGTGTGTAATTTCTCCCTGTTCATTTTTGATACTGGTGATAGAAAGACGTTCTGGGTAAATCTCACCATTTTTCCGTTGATTAAAAATTTCACCTTGCCAATGTCCTGTTTTATTCAACTTTTTCCACATATTTTTATAGAATGTCCTAGTGTGCACATTTGACTTTAAAATATTTGGATTTTGGCCTATAACCTCATCTGCGGTATATCCGGTAATCTCTGTAAAGGCTTTGTTTACCCTCACTATTTTACCGTTTGTATCGGTCACCGTCATCGCTTCCTGTGAATCAAATGCATACGATGCAATACGAAGATCTTCTACATGTCTGCCCTCTTTTTGTATCATTTTATAGACAATCCATGCCAAAAAAAGCAAACTAAACAATGAAAAGATCCAAATAATATAAATAACGACTAATGCCCTGGAAGCCTCTGTATAAATTTTTTTTGCAGAACTTACAAAATCTTCAAGCAACGCAGAAGTAACTGCTTTAAACTGATCAATATACTCTGTACCGATTTGAAAACATTGGTCAGCATCAAGCTGATCATACAGATAATCAAAGACTCCATTTCTGCATGCAAGAAGCTCTTTTTCAACCTTTGGATCAAAATATTTTGATAAAATGATCTTCACTTTGTTTGAGCCTGTATCAAGTATACGCTGTTTAAGCTCTTTTTCTTTGACAATCAATGCTTTGATTGTATCTATTTCTTTCATCGTAAACACATTGCTTCGCAGCATATAATAAATATGGGCTCTCTCCAGGCCTGCATCCTCTTTCATCCTTTGCAGTAGGCTAATCACTTCCGTATCATTATCCAAATGTATAAAAGGTTTTGTCAGCCTTTCAACAAAAGTGATCAAAAG